>JASHSH010000434.1 GCA_030040955.1 Rhodospirillales bacterium | reverse complement strand
GTCCTGGCCGAGCGCCTGGACCTGAAGCTGTTTCCGGTTCAGCGGCTGGTCACGACGTCCCCCGTTGCGTCGCCCGGTTCGAACCCGCCGCGGCGCGACTGATCGGGGCGTCGGCCCTCTACCGGTTCTGGGATCCGGCCAGCGCGATCGGGAGGAACGCGAGGATTTGAGGCGCGTCAGACCGCGGGATCGTCGATGCCGAGCGCGTCGTACAACGGCCGCAGCAAGCCGGGACCGTAGAGACGATGGCGGCCCACCGAGCCGCGATAGACCGGCCGGCGGACCTGCGACGCGCTGGCGGTGCGCACCGGGCGCTGGGCCGCGAAGAAACCCAGGCAGCGGTCGTCCCAGTCGATCCCGCAATGCGCGACGATGCGCCGCGCCTGACCTTCGAGATCGGCTACCAGCTCCTCGTAGCGCACGTCGAGAATCGTTCCCGGCGGCAGGATCGCGGTCCAGTGGCGCATCAACGCGTCGTAGGCGCGCCAGTAGCGGCCGAGCTCGCCCAAGTCGTAACTGTAGGGCAGCCCGCCCGCGAACAAGGTGGCGAAGCACGAGACGCAGGTGTCGGCGGCGTCGCGTCTCGTGTGGAGGATGCGGGCATTCGGCAGCGCCGCGTGTATATGCCCCATGAAGCGGAAGTTGGACGGCATCTTGTCGGTGATGCGCGCGGCGCCCGGCGCGATCCTTGCCAGTCCGTCGAGATAGCGCGCGGCGAGATCGGCCATGGCACCGCCGTCGCCGGAAGCGGGCGGCGACGGAAACGCGTTCCCGCCCGGACCCAGCACCTGTTCCAGGATTTCGTGGAACAGGTCGAGCTCGCCCGCGGCGGCGACTTGCGGATGCGCCCCCAGAATTTGCTCGACCAGGGTCGAACCGGATCGCGGCATGCCGACGATGAAGACGGGCAGCGGCGAGTCATTGCCGCGGCCGCGCCAAGCCGCGACGGCCGAGGCCGTGATCCGGCGGCCGATGTCCTCCAGCTGGCCGAGCGTCGCGCGCTCGTCGTAGTCGGTGCGGGCGCGCCGAAGCGCGTTGCCGGCCAGCAGCTGCGCGAAGCTCTCGTCGTGGCGGCCGCAATCGGAATAGGCCTTGGCCAGCGCGAAGCACAGCTCGGTGCGGTCCTCGTCGGGCATCGCGGCAGAGTCGCGCGCGAGCCGCTCCATCGCCTCCAGGATCGGGTCGCCCGGCGAGAAGCGCTTGAGGCCCGCGACGAACAGATGTAGCCGGGTGCGCCGTGGGGCGATCGCGAGCGCGGATTCGAAGGTTTCCACCGCTTGGTCGAGATGTCCGAACTCGACCAGCGCGTTGCCGATATTGCAGCGGACCTCGATGTTGGCCGGGTCCAGGGCGAGCGCCTTCCGGTAGCACGCCATCGCATCGTCGAAGCGGTCCAGCGCCTCCAGCGCGTTGCCGAGATTGTTCAGCGCCTCGACATGATTGGGATCGAGCGCCAGCGCCTTCTCGCAACAGGCGATCGCGTCCGCGTGGCGTTTGAGGGAGTGCAGCGCCGCGGCGAGATTGCTGTAGACGCCGGCGTCGTCGGCATGCAGCGCGATCGCCGCCTCGTAGCAGGTGATCGCCTCCGCGTGAAGCTTCAGCCGCTGCAGCGCGTTGCCGAGGCTGACCCGCATCGGCGCCGAATTCGGGTTGAGCCCAATGGCCGCGCGATGGGCGGCAGCCGCCTCCTCGTATCGTTGCAGGCTGGCAAGCGCATTGCCGAGATTGTGCAGTGCGTTGGCATAGTTGGGACGCAACGCCAGGGCGGCGCGATAACTCGCCAGCGCAGCCTCGGCCTCGCCCATCGCCTGGCGCGCGATGCCGAGATTGTTGTGCGCCTCGGCATAGTCGGGCTTGAGCGCCAGCGCGCGCTCGAAATGGCGCGCGGCCTCGGCGTGGCGCTTGCGCGCGTGCAGCGCGTTGCCAAGATTGTTGTGACACTCGGGGAAATCGGGCGCGATCTCGAGAGCGCGTCGGAACTCGGCGACCGCTTCCTGGTATAGGCCTTGCGCCAGCAGCAGGTTGCCGAGATTGTTGCGCGCCTTGAAGTGATCGGGACGGAGCGCGATGACGCGCTCGTATTCCGCGCGCGCCTCGTCCGGTCGGCGCAGCATGGCCAGCATGTTGGCCCGGTTGTAATGCGCCTCCGGAAATTCGGGTCGCAGGGCGAGGGCGGAGTCGTAGCAGGCGAGCGCCTCTTCCGGGCTGCCGCCGTCGGCGAGCACATTGCCCAGATTGTTGTGCAGTTCCGGCTCCGGCGCGCCGCACGCGACGGCCCGGCGGAGAAGCTCGAGCGCGCGATCACGCCCGCCCGTCTCGAACGCCATCATGCCGAGCAGATGCAAGCTCGGCGCGTGCGCCGGATCGGTCATGAGGATGACTTGGCAGATGCGCTCGGCGTCCGCGGCGTGGCCCTGTCGGTGTTGCGCCAGCGCGGCGTTGAACAGATCCGCGATGTGCTTGGCGCGATCCCAGACGGCCTGTTCGGGCAGGGAAACGACTTCCCCGACGCCGTCGCGATTTCGCTTCTGGCCCACCTTGCTCCCGACGACACACGACCATCATCGCCCGCGCCGGTTGCGCGCGGGCGGAGAAGGTCAGGCTGTTGGTACCACGTTGCCCCCGAATTTCGCCAGTGTTTCAGAGGGTAACGGGACGTTGCGGCTCGGCGGCCGGGAGGCGAGCCTGGCTCAATAGCCGGTGGTGGGGTCGACGCGATGAAGCAGCGGCTCGCCGCTTCGCGCGCGGCGGATGTTCTCGGCGACCAGCTCCGCCACGCTGCTTGGGTCGGTGACGCTCGCGGTGTGCGGCGTGATCGTGATGCGGCGATGGCGCCAGAACGGATGCTCGGCGGGCAGCGGCTCGGCGCGGAACACGTCGAGGACCGCGTGCCGTATCTGGCCCGACTCCAACGCCGCCAGCAAATCCGCCTCGATCAAATGGCCACCGCGCGCCGCGTTGATCAGTCCCGCCGCTCGCGGCAGCCGGGCGAACAGGTTGGCGCCGAGTATGCCCTCGGTTTCCGGCGTGAGCGGAAGCAGGCACACGAGAATGTCGGCCCGCGCCAGAAAGGGAGCCAGGCCGTCCCCGCCGTGGAAACATTCGACGCCTTGCAGATCGCGCGCACGGCGGCTCCACCCCATCACGCGGAAACCGAGCGCCGCGAGTGCCCGCGCGGCATCGCCGCCGAGCGCGCCCAGGCCCATGACGCCAACGCCGCGCTCCGCCGCGGTCGGTGCGTAGAGTTCGCGCCAGCGTCCTTCGCGTTGCGCGTCGAGATATTCGGGATCGCGCCGGTGCAGCCGCAACGTGTTGAGCACGACATATTCGGTCATTCGAACGGTGAGATTGCGATCCACCACCCGACAAATCGGAATCTGTCGGGGCAATTCGGGATCGGCGAACAGATGGTCGACCCCGGCGCCGATCGAAAAGATCGCCCGCAAATTCGGCAGACGGCGCAGCACGCCGTGCGGGATTTCCCAGACCAGCGCGAACTCGATCTCCGCCGGATCGCCGAGGTCCGGCCAGCTGCGCACCTCGAGATCGGGCATGCGGGACGCCAATTCGCGGAACCACTGATCGCGCCGATCGCCGTCGGACTTGAGCAGAAGCGTCATGCAACGAACCCCTCGCGCGGATGATAGGGGAGTTCGAAGAACTTCTCGACGCTGCGATCCGCCCGCTCCGTTCGCATTCGGTTCCGCGCCGAGTCGAGAACAGAACGGGAGAATCGCAACATGTGGTGTGAGCGCATCCAGTATTCGCTAATCGCCGTGACGGAACGCACAGAGAAAACAACATTTTCGTCACAGCGCGCTTGCCGATTCTCGCGTTAGCATTGATCATACACTGACGTTCTATCCGGGGATTCTTCCTCTTGGGGTGGTAGTGCGATGATTCGGGGAAAGATTCGTAGTCGCGGAGCGCGTGATTTGCGCGGCGCAGCCGATGGGGGTGCCGGGCCATGTTCATGACGCCGCGCGATTTTCATTCGGTGCGCGCCGCGCTGGTCGAAAGCAACCCGCAGCTGCGCAGCGATATCCGCATGGCGCTGCTGGAGAAGGGCATCCGCGAGCCGGCGACCTGCCGCTCCGCCGACTCCTTCCTCGACGTGGCCGGACGCGAGATGCTCGACCTCGTGGTCTGCGACTCGGGAAGCTTCGGCGGCCAGTTCTCGCCGGCGATGCAGCGCATCCGGCGCAACGCGCTCGGCGGCAACCCGTTCGTCGTGGTGATCGCCACCACCAACGACGCCAGCGTTGGGCAGGTGCAGAACGCGCTCGCCGGAGGGGTCGACGACCTGATGAGCAAGCCCGCGCCCGCCAAGCGGATCGTCGATCGCATCGACCATCTGGTGAAGCGGCGCAAACCGTTCGTCGCCACGCAGACCTATGTCGGTCCGATCCGCGCCAATTTCGAGAAGACCAGCGAGGCGGTCGGCGAGCTGATGGAGGTGCCGAACACGCTGCGCGGCAAGGTGGTCGAGAAGCTGCCCGAGGCGCGGCTCCGGCGCCAGGTGGTCAAAGCCGCGGTGCAGCTCAAGGAGCGGCTGGCCGAACACCCGCTCGCCGGCATCGAGCGCTTGGTCCGCCGCGCGCTCTCCTGGCAGGAGGGCGATGGCGAACTGCTCCAACGTCACTATGGCGATCTGCATTCGCTGAGCCTCGAGCTCAGCGGACATTATCGCGGCTCCGATCTGGATCACATCGCCGACTTGGCGCTCGCGCTTGCCAAACTGGCGAAGCGCATCGGCCGCCACGCCGCGTCGGGTCCGCCGGAGATCGATCTCGACCTGCTGCGCCATCTGGGCGACGTGGTGCGCGGATCGATGCGCTCGGAGAGCGGGTCGCAACCGGTGGTGCGGGAAATCGCGACGCTGGTCGATCGTCACGCCGAAGCCGACTAGCTCTTCCCTCGGCTCGGCGCTTCGGGCCGGCTTCCCGCGCCGGCCTTCGGGCGGTATCTTCATTCCAATCCGACTCCAGAGGGGAGGGGACGCATGCCCCAGCCGCTCGCGCCTGGCGACGCCGCGCCCGAGTTCCGCCTGCCGGCGACGGACGGCAAGTCGTACGCGCTGGCCGATCTCGCCGGTCCGAAGGGCACGGTG
>JASHSH010000433.1 GCA_030040955.1 Rhodospirillales bacterium | reverse complement strand
CTCCTACGACCGGGGCTGCTATGGCTGCTTCGGACCGATGGAGAGTCCGAACGCGCCCGCCCTGAGCGCGCAGCTCGCCCGGCTCGGCATGGACGAGCGCGCGCTGCGCCGCGTCTGGCGCACGTTCAACGCCAACGCCGCGCCGTTCCGCGCGGAAGGCGACCGCCATGGCGGTTAAGACCATCAAGGTCGACTATCTCGCCCGGGTCGAGGGCGAGGGCGCGTTCACCGTCGAGGTGCGCAACGGCCAGGTGCGCCGCGCGGAGCTGCGCATCTTCGAGCCGCCGCGCTTCTTCGAAGCGTTCCTGCGCGGCCGCGCCTATTCCGAGGCGCCCGACATCACCGCGCGCATCTGCGGCATCTGTCCCGTGGCCTATCAGATGAGCGCGGTGCATGCGATGGAGGCGGCGTTCGGCGTCACGGTCGACGGGCCGCTGCGCGCGCTGCGCCGACTGCTCTATTGCGGCGAATGGATCGAGAGCCACGTGCTGCACATCTACATGCTGCACGCGCCGGATTTCCTCGGCTACCAGGGCGCGGTCGACATGGCGCGCGACCATGGCGACGTCGTGCGCCGCGGGCTGCGCCTCAAGAAGGCCGGCAACCAGATCATGGAACTGCTGGGCGGCCGCGAGATTCATCCGATCAATGTGCGGGTGCGCGGGTTCTACCGCACGCCCCGCAAGCGCGAGTTGCTCGCCCTGACCGACGAGCTGAATTGGGCGCGCGATGCCGCTCTCGAAACCTTGCGCTGGGTCTCGGGTTTCGACTTCCCCGACCGCGCGCGCGACTACGAGTTCGTCGCCTTGCGCCATGCCGACGAGTATCCGTTCAACGAGGGCCGCATCGTCTCCAGCCGCGGACTCGACATCCCGGCGGCCGAGTATGAGCGGCATTTCGAGGAAATCCATGTCGCGCACTCGACCGCGCTGCATTCGCGCAAAGTGGCGGGCGGGTCGTATCTGGTCGGGCCGCTCGCGCGGTACAATCTCAACTTCGACCTGCTCTCCCCGCTCGCCCGGCAGGCGGCGCAAGAGGCGGGGCTCGGATCGAAAGTGACCAACCCCTATCGCAGCATCCAGGTGCGCGCGGTGGAGGTCATTCAGGCTTGCGACGAGGCGCTGCGCCTGATCGGCGAATATGAGGAGCCGGAGCGGCCCTTCGTCCCGGTCGAGCCGCGCGCCGCGCTGGGCTGCGCCGCGACCGAGGCGCCGCGCGGGATGATCTATCATCGCTACCGGATCGAGGCGGACGGCACGATCGCAGAGGCCAAGATCGTGCCGCCGACCTCGCAGAACCAGCCCAGCATCGAGCAGGACCTGAAGGAATATGTCGGCGGCTGGCTCGATCTGCCCGACGCGGAGCTGCGGCACCGCTGCGAGCAGACCATCCGCAACTACGACCCGTGCATCTCCTGCTCGGTGCATTTCCTGCGTCTCGACATCGACCGAGGCTGAGCGCATGGGCGTGGCGGCGGGACAATGCATGGTGATCGGCATCGGCAATCCGGAGCGGGGCGACGACCGTGCCGGCCGCGCGGTGGTCGAACGTCTGCGCGCGTCTCCGCCGGCGGGCGTGGAGCTGCGCGGCATCGCCGGCGAGGCGGCCGACCTGGTCGAACTGCTGGAGGAGGCGCACGGGGCCTATCTGATCGATGCGTGCCTTTCGGGCGCCAAGCCGGGCACGGTGCGCCGGCTCGATCTCGTCGCCAAGCCGCTGGACCGGCGCGATTTCGCGGCTTCGACGCACGGATTCGGTCTCGCCGAGGCGGTCGAGCTGGCCCGCGCGCTTGGGCAGTTGCCCGCGCCTTGCGTGCTTTACGCGATCGAGGGCGCGGACTTCGCGGCCGGCGCGCCGATGAGCGCGGCGGTGGCCGCCGCGGTCGGCGAAGTGGCCGAACGGCTGCGCGCCGAGATCGAAGGACGGGGCTGAGGCAGGCGATGCACGAGGCGTCCCTCATGCGCGGGCTGATGGCGCGGATCGACGAGGCGGCGGCGGCCCAACATGCGCGCCGCGTGGTGGGCGCGACGGTCTGGCTGGGCGCGCTCAGCCATTTCTCGCCCCAACATTTCGCCGAGCATTTCGCCCAGGCTTCGGCCGGCACGCTGGCCGAGGGCGCGCGGCTGGAGGTGACGCTGTCCGAGGATATCGGCCATGCGAATGCCGGCGACGTGCTGCTGGAAAGCATCGAGGTGGCGGAATGATGGACGGGCGCGCCTCCGCCGGACCGGTTGCGCCGCACGAGGGCACGCGCGTCCGCCGGCGCATTCTGGTGCGCGGGCTGGTGCAAGGAGTGGGGTTCCGCCCCTTCGTCCATCGCCGCGCGACCGCGCTCGGGCTGGCCGGCTGGGTCGGCAATACGGGCGACGGGGTCGCGGTGGAGGCCGAAGGCGAGGGCGGGCGTATCGAGGCGCTGATCGAAGCGATCGCGCACGAGCCGCCCAAGCACGCCCTGGTCGACTCGCTCGCAAGCGCGGACATCGCGCCGCAAGGCCAAGCCGGATTCGCCATCCGCGCGAGCGAGGCCGACGCGGCCGCGCGGTGCCGCATCCTGCCCGACATCGCCACCTGCCCCGATTGCCTGGCCGAGCTGTTCGATCCGGCCGACCGGCGGCATCGCTATCCGTTCATCGCCTGCACGCAATGCGGCCCGCGCTATTCGATCGTCGAAGACCTGCCCTACGACCGCGACCGCACTTCGATGCGGCTTTTCCCGCTATGCCCCGCCTGCCGCGCCGAATACGAGAACCCGGCCGACCGGCGCTTTCACGCCGAGGCGACCGGCTGTCCCCTGTGCGGGCCGCGGCTCGCGCTTTGGTCGGAGCGAGGCGAGGCGCTGGCCCGCGACCAGGACGCGCTGGCGGGTGCGGCCGAGGCGGTGCGCGCGGGGCGCATCCTGGCGATGAAGGGCATCGGCGGATTTCATCTGAT
>JASHSH010000432.1 GCA_030040955.1 Rhodospirillales bacterium | reverse complement strand
GCGTAATCGTCGCCGCCGATGACAACCGGCGAGACATTGTCGTTGGCGGGGTCGCCGCCCTCCTGCACGAACAGCGGCGCGCCGGTGAACCGGCCCGGACTTTCGCGCAGCAGATAGAACGAGCGCGTCAGCACGTGATCCGATGTCACCTGCGCGAGCGGTGGGATGTCGAGCCCCTCCGCCAGGCCGCGCAGCGTCTCGGTGCCGCCCTGACCAGCGTCCCGGGTGTCGAACATGATCATGCCGCCGTGGCGCATATAGTCGTTGACCGCCTCGCGCGCGGACGCCGACAATGCGCCTTGCGTCGTGGTGACCGGCCAGTAGAGCAGCGGGAAGACCATTAGCGGGTCGCTGGCGATGTCCACTCCGACCGGATCGCCGAAATTCGCCGTGGTGCGGTTCGCGAGCTCGCGGGTCAGCCCGATCAGGCCGGCGCGGCTCACCTCGTCGACGCGCGCATCTCCCGTGATCACATAGGCAAGCCGCGTCCGCAGCGCCGCCTCCATCGCCATCTTGTCGTTGTCGGCGCGGACGGAGCCGGGATGCAGGAGGACCGCGGCCAGCAGAACAGATGCCGCGGCCACCCGGCCGCGGCCGATCCCGCGCAGCGCCAGCACCGCCGCCGCATCGGCGAGCAGCAGCAACAGCGCGACGAGAAGTATGTCGGGCTGGAGATCGTGCTCGCCGCGTTCGCCGCCGAGATCGCGCACCGGCACGCCCGGAGGCGCGACCAGCGGCACAGGCGGCGGCAGGGCCGGCGCGAGATTCACCGCGACCCGCGCGGTCTCGTCGCCATAATAGCCGGGCGGATGGCGTGGACCCGGCGGCGGCTGAGTCACCTTGGGCGGCAGCGCCTCGGCGGCGGCGCCCGGCGCGTCGAGACGGCCGAAGCCGTCGAGCAGCTCGACCGGCGGAAGCGGCTTTTCTGCCACGCCCCCTGCGGCGCCGCGCGACACCGCGAGCAGCCGCTGGATCATCTCCGGCAGCAATCCCGACAGCGCGAGGTTGCTCCACTCCGGCCAGGCGGTGGTGTGCAGCAGCACTAGCCGGCCCTTGCCGAGCGGCGCGCCGGTGACCAGCGGCGTCCCGTCGGCCAGCCGCGCCCAGGTCTTGGTGTTGAGGTCGAGACCGGGCTCGGCGAGCACCTGCGCGTTGACCCGAACGTCGCCCGGCACCGCGAGACCGGCGAAGGGAGAATCCTCGGGCATCGGGGCGAGCGCCATCGGCTGCGTCCAGCTCATCGCGCCGCCGAGCGTCCTGCCGCCGCCGCGCAGCGTAACCGGCAGCAGCGAATCGGGATTGCGCGCGAGCTTCGGGCCGGCGAGACGGAACAGCACGCCACCGGCGCTCACCCAGGCCCGCAGCGCGTCTTCGTCCTCCGCTGACAGGCTGCCCTGATCGGGAAGCACGATCAGGGAAAGGTCGCGCTGCAGCAGATCGCTCACCGATCCGCGCCGAAGCTCGGCGAACGGGCTCGCCGCGCGCGCGACGTAATACAGATCGTCGAGCAGCGGCGAGGCGGAGCGTTCGGCGTTGGCATCCACCAGTCCGACCGGATGGCGCTGCCAGCGGCCGTCCAGCAGCACCGTCGCCGCGGCGCTTTCCTCGCCCTCGATTTCGATTCGTGTGACGCGGTTGCGCAGCTCGACCGGCATCGGGATATGCAGCTCGCCCCGTTCCGCCCCCGCCGCCAGCGACAGGCTCGCCCGCGCCAGCGTGTGTCCGGACGAATCGAGAGCGCGCAGCCAGACATCCGCCGCCGCGCCGCCGGGAGCCCGCCGTACGCGCGGCGTCAGATCGGCCGCGCCGCGGTCCGGCGGCAGCAGCAGGTCGGGAAGCGCGGTTGCCGGTGGCGCGATGATTTCCAGTCCACCGAACTCGCTCAGGCGGCGGGCGAATTCCGTGCCATGGTCGCCGCCGAGTCCGTCGGCGATCCATACCACGCCCATCGGGCGCAACCGCGGAATCGCGGACAACGCAGCGAGGGCAAGCGAACGGTCGGTTGGCCAGGGCTTGGGAACCAGCGCGTCCGCCAGCGACCGGGCGTCGCCGGCGGCAAGCAGACCGGAGGCGGTGATCCTGCCGCCATCGGCGGGCGGCGCCGTAGACAGCAGAACGACCGCGCGCCCGTCGCGCTCGGCCCGCGCGATCAGGTCGTCGATCAACCGGTGCCGTTCCGGCCAGCGCTTGACCGCCGCCCAACCGTCGTCGACCGCCAGAAGCAAGGGTCCGTCGAAGTCGGAGCGGCGCAGATCGAGGATCGGGTGGGCCACCGCGACGATCACCAAGGCGGCGATAGCGATTCGCAGCAGCACCAGCCAGAGCGGAGTCCGCGACGCCGACTGCGCGCGCGTCTCCAGGCCGAACAGCAGTCGCAGCGCCGGGAAGACGGTGCGCCGCGGCGATGGCGGAATCACCTTCAGCAGCCACCACAAAACCGGAAGCAGGGCGAGAAATGCGAGCGCCCAGGGTGCCGCGAGGGAAAGCGATCCAACGGTGAACATGCGTGCCCGGGAACCTTACTGGGAAACCCGCGTTCGGGCACTAGGCTCCCCGGTCAACCCAGATCGGATGTGAGGGAACGCGACGCGGCGCCGTTTCGAAGCGGACCAGCAGGCTGCAGGATCGCTCGCGGAGGTGTCGGAACGGGCCGACGCGTCAGAAACGCAGGCCGAGGCCCGCGCCGAGGATGTATTCGCTCGGCGCCAGGCTGTAGTCGGTGCTCGCGCCCGTCGCCGAGTAGTGGCGCGCCTCGGCGCCGCCGATCAGCGAGAGATTGGGTGTCAGGGCGTGATTCACGGTAAGCGTCAGGTTCACGTCGTTGTTCGAAGGCGAGGATTCGCTGACCGCCCAGCGGGTGCTCGAGCCGAAGAACGTGGCGGTCGGGTCGCTGACCCAGCCGGTGCCGAGCCGGAGCCCGTAACTGGTCCCCTGATTGGCCTGAAGCGACCCGGTGGTCGCGCCGACATCCGCCGAGAAGCCTCCCGTGGAAAGCGAGCGCACGGTGGCGTCGATTCGGTATTCGCGCAGGTTCCAGGCGAGATACCCGCCGGTGCCGGGCGTGGTGAATTCCATACCCGGAACGGCGGTCCCGGACGCCTCCAGAAGGCCGGCCGAGAACCCGCCGCCTTCCACCAGCGCCTGCCGGGCGGTGGAAGCCGCGGCAGTACCGCTCTTCAAGGGTCCGCCGAGATTGAGACCGGAGGTCGAATCCGTCGTTCCGTCCGCCCGGGCCTCGGTGGCCAACAGGGCGAGACCAATGAAAGCAATCGAAATTTCCCGGCCCATCGCAGGTCCCGGAACGCCACCCACCAAATCTAGTGGCATTCTAAACGTTAAGACCTACGAAAAGAAATGGATTCCGTCACACCTGGCGCACAATTCGCTCAGGCGGCCGCCTTGCGCAGTCCCAGCAGCTTCCAAACGTCGATCAACGCGGCGACGAATCTGTCCATCATCTCGTCGTCGTGGAACGGCGTGGGCGTGATCCGCAGCCGCTCCAACCCGCGCGGCACCGTCGGGTAGTTGATGGGCTGCACGTAGATGGCGTGGCGGTTCATCAATTCATCGGAGGCGCGCTTGCACAGGGTCGCGTCCCCGACCAGGACGGGAACGATGTGGCTCTCCGAAAGCAGCACGGGCAGATCGGCCTGCGCCAGCCGCCGGCGCAGCGAGTTCGCGCGCTCCTGGTGGCGCTGACGGACTTCGGGATGCGACTTGAGGAAGCGGATGCTGGCGAGCGCGCCCGCGGCGACCGCCGGCGGCATCGCCGAGGAGAAGATGAACCCCGCGCCGAAGCTGCGCACGAAGTCGACCAGCGCTTCGGAAGCCGCGATATAGCCGCCCACCACGCCGATCGCCTTGGCCAGGGTTCCCTGCACGATGGTGATGCGCTCCAGCACCTCGTCGCGCTCGCAGATGCCGGCGCCGGTGGGACCGTACATGCCCACCGCGTGCACCTCATCGCAGAAAGTCATCGCACCGAAACGCTCGGCGACATCGCAGAACGCGGGCAACGGACCGATATCGCCGTCCATCGAATAGACCGATTCGAACGCGACCAACTTGGGCGCGGCCGGATCCGCCTCGCGCATCAGGCGTTCGAGATCGGCCGGATCGTTGTGACGGAAGATGCGGCGCTCCGACTTGCCCTGCCGCATGCCCTCGATCATCGAATTGTGGTTTTGCGCGTCGGAATAGACGATGAGACCCGGAATCTGCCGGCCCAGGGTGGACAGCACGGTCTGGTTCGCGACATAGCCCGACGTGAACAACAGTGCCGCCGGCTTCCGGTTCCAGGCCGCCAGCTCGGTCTCGAGCAACACGTGATAATGGTTGGTGCCCGAAATGTTGCGTGTGCCGCCGGCGCCGGCGCCGCAGCGCTCGAGCGCCTCGGTCATCGCCGCGATGACCTGCGGGTGTTGGCCCATGCCGAGATAATCGTTGCTGCACCAGACGGTAACGTCCTTGGGCGCACCCGATCCGTAGTGCAGCGCCTTGGGGAACGCGCCTGCCTGCCGTTCCAGGTCGGCGAACACGCGATACCGCCCTTCGCGGCGCAGGTCGGCGATCTTCTCCGCGAAAAACCCTTCGAAATCCATGACTACCCCGATACCGCGCCCGCGCGGGAATCTCGCCCCGACGCCAACTCTAGACCCGGTTCGGCCGGCGCGCAATTGACTCGAACCAAGAAATTGTCGAAATACCGGTCCCTGGAAGGCGCGGGCGCGGGATCGATCCCATTCGCGCGTTTGCGGGAGGAACGAATGGCCGAGAAGGCCCGCATCGCGGTGATCGGCGCCGGCTGGTGGGCGACCGAATTCCACATTCCGAACCTGAAGAAGCGTGCAGACGTCGAACTGGTCGGCATTTCGCGCCTCGGCGCCAAGGAGTTGCGCCTGGTGCAGGATCGCTTCCAGGCGCCGGTCGCGGTCGAGGATTTCCGCGAGCTTCTCGCCCGCACCAAGCCGGATGGCGCGGTGGTCGCCTCACCGCACATAGCCCATTATGAGAATGCCGCCGCGGCCCTCGAGGCCGGCGCCCATGTCCTGGTCGAGAAGCCGATGACGACGGCGACGAAGGATGCGCGCGCGCTGGTTGCGCTCGCTCGCGCCAAGGGGCGGCAGATCATGATTCCGCACGGCTACAACTTCAATGCTTACATGCCGCTCGGCGCGCGCTGGATCGCCGAAGGGCGCATCGGCGAAATTCGCCACGTGGTTTGCCAGATGGGATCCGCCCTGCTCGACCTGTTCGGCGGGCAGCCGATGCAGGAGACGAGAGATCACACGTTCCGGCCGCCGCCTTCGACCTGGGCCGACCCGGCACGCGCGGGCGGCTATGGCTGGGGCCAGCTCTCGCATCTGCTCGGCGCGCTGTTCCGCCTGACGCCATTGGAGCCCGACGAGGTCTACGCGCTGACCGGCAAATCGCCTACCGGGGTCGATTATTTCGACGCGCTGACGGTGCGGTTCAAGAACGGCGCGACCGGCGTGCTGTCGGGTTCGGCCGCCACGGCCAAGCATGTCGGCACACATATCGACATGCGCATCTATGGAACCGAAGGCGGGCTGTTCGTCGACGTCGAGCGCCCGCGTCTCGAGCTTCACCGCTTCGACGGCAGGGATCAGATGCACCGCTTCGCCCCGGACGAGACCGAGTACTCCACCAAGGAGCCGATCGACCGGTTCATCGATATCTGCCTGGGGCGGCCGGTCGCCAACGATGCCGACGGGTCGGTCGGGCTGCGCAGTGTCGAGGTGCTCGACGCGATGTATCGCTCGGCCGCTTCGGGACGGCCCGAGGCGGTTTGATGGCGCCGCCCGCGTTCCGCGTGATCGCGTCCCGGACCGGCGCGCCATGAGCGTCATCGATCTTTCCGCCGCGGCGATCCGGCGCCATCTCGACTTTCCGTCCACCGTCGATGCGCTGGCCGAGATGTTCCGCTCGGGCTGCGAGATGCCGCCGCGTCCGCACTACACGATCAAGGTTCCCGGCGGCCCGGACGCGACGCTTATCCTGATGCCGGCCTGGATCGGTGGCGCCTATATGGGCGTGAAAGTGGTGAACATCTTCCCCGGCAATTCCGATCGCGGACAGGACGCGGTGAACGCCGTTTATCTGCTGTTCTCGGCCGAGACCGGCGAGATGCGGGCGACGCTCGACGGCGGCGAGCTGACGGCCCGGCGCACCGCCGCCGCCTCCGCCCTCGCCGCCCGCTATCTCGCGCGCAAGGATGCAAGGCGGCTCCTCATCGCCGGCACCGGGCGCATGTCGCGCAATCTCGCCCGCGCGCACGCGGCCGTGCGTCCGATCCGCGAGATACGCGTGTGGGGGCGCAACCCGGACAAGGCGGCGGCACTCGCGCGCGATCTGTCGGCCGAGGGATTCGACGCGGCCGCTGCCGCCGATCTCGCCGCGCCGGCGGCCTGGGCCGACCTGATCAGCTGCGCGACGCTCAGCCCGACGCCATTGATCCGGGGCGAATGGCTGCGGCCGGGGACGCATGTCGATCTGGTCGGCGGCTACACGCCGCAGATGCGAGAGGCCGACGACGCGACCGCGCGCCGCGCCTCGATCTTCGTCGATACCCGCGCCGGCGCGTTGGCCGAAGCCGGGGACATCGCCATCCCGCTGGCAAACGGGACAATCCGGCCGGAATCGATTCTCGGCGATCTCGCCGACCTGACCCGCGGCGCGCATCCGGGGCGGCGGCGAGACGACGAGATCACGCTGTTCAAGTCGGTGGGCGCGGCTGGAGAGGATCTGGCCGCCGCCGCGCTGGCCGTGAGCCGCGCCGGGTAGGCTCGCCAAACTCGTCGCGCCTTAGATTCCCCCCCACCCCAACCCTCCCCGCAGGGGGGAGGGAGCTAACTTATGAGCACGTCCCCTCCCCTTTCACGGGGAGGGACAGGGTGGGGTGACAGCGATCCACGATCGAGTTTGTACCAATCCCCAAAAACGAAACGGCCCGGCGGAGAACCGCCGGGCCGCTCCAAACAAAGTCTCTGGCCAGGTCTTACTTCATCTCGGCGTACTTGCCTTCGTGCCAGATGTAGAACACGTATTTCGGATCCTTCACGTCGCCCTTGTCGTCGAGCGTGATCTTGCCGAGCACGGTCTCGAAGGTGTGCCCGTGCAGCTCGGCCTCGATCTTGGTGTTGTCGACGGCCTTCGCCTTGGTGACGGCCTGCGACCAGATCTGATAGGCGGCGTAGGTGTAGAGCGTGTAGCCCTCCGGATCGTAATTGTCGTTCTTGAACTCCGCGACGACCTTGGCGGCCTCGGGGAAGTTGCGCGCATCCGGCGGGAAGGTCATCAGCACCCCTTCGCCGGCCGGGCCGGTGATCTTCCAGAACTCGTCGGTGACGAACGCGTCCTCGCCGATGATCTGGGCGTTCAGGCCCTGCTCGCGCGCCTGGCGGGTGATCAGGCCGCCCTCGGGATGGTATCCGCCGATGTAGATCACATCGATGCCGGCGGCCTTCAGCTTGCCGACCAGTGCCGAATAGTCCTTCTCGCCGGCGTTATACTGATCGACGATGGCGGGATCGAGCCCGTTCGCGCGCATCGTCTTCTCGGTGTAGCGCGCGATGCCCGCGCCATAGGCCGACTTGTCGTCGAGGATCGCCACCTTCTTGCCCTTGTAGGTCATGGCGATGTACTTGCCGGCGACCACGCCCTGGACGTCGTCGCGGCCGCAGCTGCGGAACACGTTCTTCCATCCCGCCGCCGCCGCATCCTCGGTCAGCTTCGGATTGGTCGAGGCCGGCGTCATCTGGACGATGTTTTCCTCGTGATAGACGGCCGAGGCCGGGATCGACGAGCCCGAGCAGAAGTGCCCGGCGACGAACTTGATGCCCTCGGAGGCGAACTTGTTGGCCACCGCCACCGCCTGCTTGGGATCGCACTGGTCGTCGCCCAGCTCGAGCTTCAGCTTCTGGCCGAGCACGCCGCCCTTGGCGTTGATGTCTGCGACCGCCTTCTCGGCGCCGCGCTTCATCTGCTCGCCGAAGGACGCCAGCTCGCCGGTCAGCGGCCCCGCGGTCGCCACCAGTATGTCCGCACGCGCGGACGTGAACGCGGCGAGAGCGAGCGCCGCTCCCCCCACAATCGCCACACTCGGATTCCTCATCTTCTCCCCTCCATGAATGAGCCCACGCCGCAACCCGTCGCGCAGGAAACGAAGCTGGCATGGCCTCCCGGGCCAGACCAGAAAGACAGGACGAGGCGGTACATTAGCCCCAGTCCAGGCGACGCGCTAGTCCCCGCCTGCGGCCACCGCGGAGCGGCCCGGACGCGTGCCCGCCGGCGCCGGATGGAGCCGGATGGTCGGCTCCCTGCCGGCGAGCAGGCCGCGCGGGCGCCACACCATGATGATAATCATGGCCGCGCCGAAAGCGAGCATCCGGTACTGTTGCAGCTCACGGAACAATTCGGGCAGCCCGACCAGGATGGCGGCCGCGAACACCACGCCGATCTGGCTGCCCATCCCGCCCAGCACGACGATCGCCAGGATGATCGCGGACTCGATGAAGGTGAAGCTTTCCGGACTGATG
>JASHSH010000431.1 GCA_030040955.1 Rhodospirillales bacterium | reverse complement strand
CCCGTGCGCCCCTCGACGCGCGCCGCCACCGCGAGCCCGCCGAGCATCGCCAGATACCAGACCTGGAAGGCGAACACGACATGGGTGACGAGGGCGCGGCGGAAGAAGCTCTGCCACGGCCATGGCAGCCAATCCTGCACCACGGGTGTACGCGAGGCGGCGAGCAGCAGCGCGAGCGCGCCGGCGATGGCGAGCGCGCCCACCGCGAGCAGCAGCCATCCGCGCAATGCGCCACCCTGCCTCGGCGTCACGCGCCCATTCCGTAGACGTGGTAGAGCAGCAGATAGACCAGGATGCCGGTCACCGAGACATAGAGCCAGATCGGCAGCGTCCAGCGCGCCAGCGCCTTGTGCCGGTCGAGCGCGCCGCGCCGCGCCCTGGCATAGGTGATCGCCACCATCGGCGTCACGGCGACCGCAAGTAGGACATGCGAGGTCAGCATGGCGAAGTAGATCGGGCGCACGATCCCCTGGCCGGGGAATTCATAGACCGGCGCGAACACGTGATGGATCACATAGAAGATCAGGAACAGAACCGAGCTGATCACCGCCGCGGTCATCGTTTGGTGGTGCTGGAGCCTGCGTCCCGCGCGGATATGCCGGTAGCCGATCACCAGCAGTACGCCGGTGAGCGCGTTGAAGAAGGCGACGATATGGGGCAGCGCCGCGATCATCCGACTAGAACAGATGCCCCCAGCGAAGCTGGATAATCACGTAGAACAGAGCGGCGATCGCCGCGAGGATCAGCGCGAAGCGCCGGTTGCGGCGACCGATCTCGGGATCGGGCGGCGTCACGCAGCCGTCCGCCGGATGAGATAGCGGAACACGCCCTCGGCGCTTTCGTCCCATTCGACCAGCTGATTGCCGGTCTGGCGGCAGAAGGCCTGGAAGTCACGCAGCGAGCCGGGATCGGTCGCCAGCACGGTCAGCGTGTCGCCGGCCGGCAGGATCTTGAGCGCCTTGCGCGCCCGCAGCACCGGCAGCGGGCAGGTGAGCCCGCGCGCATCCAGCAGCGTGTCCTGGGGCGGCGCAATTTCCGACATCTGGTCCGGCCCGGTTCCGATCCCGCCAATATAGCGCGGCCGGGGCGCCAGGGAAGCCGGGCCGGCCCCTTGCGCATCCCGTGCGCGCCCCCCATCATGAACTGGGCGAAGGGTTGACGAGGCGAGGGCGTGGCCGAGCAAGTACGCATGGTCGATGTGGATACCGCGCGGCGCTGGATCGAATCCGGCGAGGCGGTGGTGGTCGACGTGCGCGAAGTGAACGAATATACCGCCGCGCATATCGCGGGGGCGCATCTGCGACCGCTTTCCTCGTTCAATCCGGCGCAGCTTCCGCCGGTGCCGGCCGGCAAGCGTCTGCTGCTGCACTGCCGCTCGGCCAATCGCTGCGGCACCGCCGCGGGAATCCTGTTGCAGAGCGGCTACAAGGGCGAGATCAACCGCCTTGCCGGGGGGCTGATCGCCTGGGCGAACGCCGGAGCGCCGCTCGAGTCCGGCCCCCCGCCCGGCTAGCCGCGACCCGCCATGCGCCCCGAACTCGCGGCCAAGTACGATGTCCGGGTGCCGCGCTACACCTCGTATCCGACCGCGCCGCACTTCTCGCCCGCCATCGGCGCCGAACGCTACGCTGAGGGGCTGGACGAGCTGCCGCCCGACATGCCGCTCTCGCTCTATCTGCACATCCTCTATTGCGCCGAGATGTGCTGGTTCTGCGCCTGCAACGTAAAGATCACCAAGCAGTACGCGCCGGTCGCCGATTATCTGGAATATCTGTGGCGCGAGATCGACATGATCGCCGGCCTGGTGCCCGACGGAATGCGTGCGCGCCACATCCATTTCGGCGGCGGCACGCCGACCATCCTGACGCCCGCGGACTTCACCGCCACGGTCGAGCGGCTGCGCGAGCGCTTCCATTTCGCCGCCGACGCCGAGGTGGCGGTCGAGCTCGATCCGCGTACCACCGACCGCGACTATGTGCGCGCGATGGCCGCCTGCGGGGTGACCCGCGCCAGCATGGGCGTGCAGGATTTCGATCCGGCGGTGCAGGAGGCGATCAACCGCATCCAGCCCTACGACATCACCGCCCGCGTGTTCGACTGGCTGCGCGAAGAGGGCGTGACCGAGATCAACATGGATCTGATCTACGGCCTGCCACGCCAGACCGTGCCGGGCGTGGTCGAGACCATCGACAAGGCGGTCGGGCTCGCGCCCCGGCGCATCGCCCTGTTCGGCTACGCCCATGTGCCGTGGATGAAGAAGCACCAGACCTTGATCCACGAATCCGAGCTGCCCGGAATCGAGGAGCGCTGGCGGCAGTACGAGGCCGCCGCCGCCCGCCTGGGCGAGGCCGGCTACGTGGCCATCGGACTCGACCATTTCGCCCGCGCCGACGACGAGCTCGCGCTCGCGCTGGCCGGGCGGCGTCTTCATCGCAACTTCCAGGGCTACACCACCGACGAGGCCCCGGCGCTGATCGGCCTGGGCGCCTCGGGCATCGGATCGCTGCCGCAAGGCTATGTCGCCAACCAGCCCGAGGTGCACCGCTACAAGGACGCGATCCGGGCAGGGCATCCGGCGACCGCGCGGGGCATCGCCGTCGGCGACGACGACCGGCTGCGTCGGGCGCTCATCGAGCGGCTGATGTGCGACATGGCGGTCGATATCGGCGCGGTGTGCCGGGATTTCGACGCCGATCCCGGCCAGTTCGCCGAGGAGATGGCCGCGCTGGCGCCGATGGAGGCCGACGGGCTGCTCGTGCGCGAAGGAATGCGCATCCGCATGACCGAGGATGGAAGGCCCTTGGTCCGTGCCGCCTGCGCCGCGTTCGACCGCTACCTCAAGGCGGGCGAGACTAGGCACTCGAAGGCGGTGTGAGCGTGCCGGGACAGCTCACCGTCGTCGAAGCGGATATCACTACCCTCGCGGTCGACGCCATCGTGAACGCGGCGAACGCGCGGCTGATGCCGGGCGGCGGCGTGTGCGGCGCCATCTTCCGCGCCGCCGGGCCGGGCCTGCGCGACGCCTGCAAGGGGTTGGGCGGCTGCCCGACCGGCGAGGCCAAGATCACCGAGGGCTACAAACTGCCCGCCCGCTTCGTCATCCACGCCGTCGGCCCAGTATGGCGCGGCGGGGGCTTCGGCGAGGAAGGGCTGCTCGCCTCCTGCTATCGCCGCTCGCTCGAACTGGCCGCCGAGAACGGGGCGCCGCGGGTGGCGTTTCCGGCGATCTCGACGGGCATCTACGGGTTTCCGCCCGAGCGCGCGGCGCCGATCGCGGTGCGCGCGAGCCGCGAGGCGATGGAGGCGCTTCCGGCCATCGCCGAAACCCTGTTCTGCTGCTTCGACGCGTCCTCCGCCGAGCTGCACCGCCGGGCCATCGCCGCCGGCTAACCATCGCGCGGCCCGGCCGCCCGCTTTCACTCGCGGTAGGTGCGCACGGTCTCGGCCACCGAATCCGCGATGTGCTCCTTGGAGATCACGCCGACCACGTCGGCGCTGCGCGGAATTCGATGCGCGGGCGTCACGATCACGGCCATGGCCGCGCCGTGGCGCCACATCCGCTCGATCACCTCGAACAGCACGTCGCTTTCGCGCGCCACGGTGAAATTGCGTCGCGCGATGGCGCCGAGCGTTTCGCCGGTCATTCCATTTCCGTCGCGCCCGTGGCGGATTTGCGCGTTGATGCGCTGCACGCCGACGATGCGGTCGCCGTCCGACACCACCACATGGCGCATCGAGCCGGCGACCCCGGGCCTGCCCAAATATTCTCCGAGCGCGGTATCGGCCGGCACCACCGCCACCTCGCGGTCCATCGCGTCGGCGGCGTGGCGCACCAGGAACATGTTGGCGTGCATCGCCTTCGGGATGAAATGGCCGCGCGCGACCAGCTTGATGGTGTAGATGTTCTCCCGCGACAGCAGCCGCCGTACGCCGATGGCGATCGCCACCGCGACGATCATCGGCATGATGATGTCGTAGTCGCGCGTCATCTCGAAAATCATGATCACCGCGGTCATCGCCGCGCCGGTGCCGCCGCCGACCATCGCCGCCATGCCGATGGTGGCGAAGCCGGCGATATCGATGCCCGCCGCCGGTTCGAACGCGTGCACCAGGGCGCCGAACGCGCCGCCCAGCGTCGCCCCCATGAACAAGGAGGGCGAAAAGATGCCGCCCGACGCGCCGGAGCCCAGGCTGATCGAGGTCGCCGCCAGCTTGCAGGCGAACAGCAGCGCCAACAGCGCGCCGGCCGCCAAGCCTCCCTTCAGGATCGCGTCGATGGTCGCGTAGCCGACCCCGTCGACGTAATACTGTCCGAACGCAAGATCGAGCGCGTACATCATCACGCCGAGGATCAGCATTCCGGCGACGTGACGCGCATACGGATTGGCGATCCGTACGAAGCGACGCTCGCTCCAATGCAGTCCGCGGATGAACAAGGTGGCGGCGACTCCGACCGCCGCGCCGAGCAGGCCGCACAGGAGCAGCACGTGGATCGGCAGGGGACCGAGCGCGGCTCCACCGCCGGGCGGCGTGAAGGCCGGGTCCAGGCCGAAGAAGATGCGTCCCACATAGGTGGCCGTGCCGGTGGCGAGAGCGACCGGCAGGAAGGTGCGCACGCTGACCTCGGGCATCATCAGCTCGACCGCGAACATCACGCCGCCGATAGGCGTATTGAAGGTGGCCGCGATGCCAGCTCCGGCCCCCGCCGCCACCAGCGTGAGGCGCTGCCAAGGCTCCAGCGGCAGGAGCTGCCCCACGGTCGATCCCAGCGAGGCGCCGATCTGGATGATGGGACCCTCGCGCCCGACCGCCGCGCCCGAGCCTATCGAGAAGGCCGAGGCGAGCGACTTCACCGCCGCGACGATCGGGCGGATCACCCCGCCCTTGTAATAGATCGCATCCATCACCTCGGGCACGCCGTGGCCGCGCGCCTCCGGCGCGAACTTGGTCACCAGGAAGGTCACCACCAGCCCGCCGAGCACCGGAGCCAGGATCACGAAAGGTCCCCACGGGCTCTGCGGGGTGAATTGGTTGGCGTCGTAGGCGAATCCGAAGTGACCGAGGAAGAAAATGTTGTGGATCAAGGCAATCAGGGCGCGGAACAGAACGGCGCCGAAGCCGGTGGTCGCACCGACGAACACGGCCACGACCGAGAGCCACAAAAGCCCGGAACGCAGCCGGGCCATGCGGCGCGGAAGGATGCTCAATTTTGCCTCGCGAGTGTCGGAGGGCGGATGGGGGCGGCATTCCACCCTTTCCGCCGACGATTTTCAACGATGTTCGCCGCGAATTTCCGGGCGCGATTCGAGGCCCGGCGAGTCGCAACCGAGTCGGTCGGCCGACGCCCGATGAATCGCCTTCCGCTCACATGTCCTTTCTGTTGCAACGAGGGCGCTTTGGCCCTATACCCCGGCCAACGCCCCGCCCCGCCCGCGTGGCGGCCCCGATCCCGTCCGGAGACCCGCCCATGCAATCCGCCTCGCGCACGCCCGAGCAGAAGCAGGCCGGCCTGACCACGGCTCGAATTCTGCTGGAAACCGGCGCCATAGGCTTCCGCTCCAACGATCCGTTCACCCTGACTTCGGGCTGGAAAACGCCCGTCTATGTGGATTGCCGTCGGCTGATCTCCTATCCCAGGGCGCGGCGCAAAGTGACCGAATTGGCGGCCGAGGCGATCACGCGGGAGATCGGCTTCGAGCATGCCGACGCCATCGCGGGCGGCGAGACGGCCGGCATCCCCTTCGCCGCCTGGATATCGGACCAGCTCGGCCTGCCCATGCTCTATGTGCGCAAGCAGGCCAAGGGGTTCGGCCGCAACGCCCAGATCGAGGGCGCGCTCGACCCCGGCCAGCGTGTCATCCTGGTCGAGGATTTGGCCTCCGACGGCACCAGCAAGGTCAATTTCTGCCAGGCGCTGACCAAGGCGGGCGCCGAGGTGCATCACTGCTTCGTGGTGTTCTTCTACGGCGTGTTTCCGGGCGCACTGAAGACGCTCGAGGAGATCGACGTCCGGCTGCACTTCCTGGCCAACTGGTGGGACGTGTTCGACGCCGCCGAGCAGGGCGGCACCTTCGACCGGCCGATGATCGAGGAGGTGCGCAAGTTCCTCCACGACCCGATCGCCT
Source organism: Rhodospirillales bacterium (assembly GCA_030040955.1). Classification (GTDB taxonomy): domain Bacteria; phylum Pseudomonadota; class Alphaproteobacteria; order Rhodospirillales; family Magnetospirillaceae; genus JASHSH01. The sequence goes on along the minus strand of JASHSH010000431.1, from coordinate 7,911 downwards.
GGTCGGGGTTGCATGGCGGCCGCGCGGCGTGAATTCCGCTACTGATCGCAGGGCGTGTAGGTCATCCGAATCTCGTCGCGCGCGATGATGGCGCGCTTGCGGAACCCGTTCCAACCCGTCTTCTGGGTGTCCGTCAGCAGCTTCTTGATATTGTCGCAATAGACCTGCGACAGCGGATAGTTCCGATAGAAGAAGACGATCCGCGCGTCCCAGACCGAGAGCTTGTTCTCCGCGTCGTTCTCGAATTCGCGCACGAAGGCGGCGCGGCGGATGTCGGTCTGCTGCTTCATCTGCGGCCCCAGATCCTTGTCGATCTGCTCCCACATCGGCTGCGTGGCCTCGTCGTAGGGATCGGCGTCGCAGCCGCGCGCGCCCTCGCGCAGGCGCAGGCCGAAGCGGACCATCTCCTCCGCGCCCTGCTCGGCCTTGGTGAAGCAGCCGCGCGGCTTCGCCAACGCCTGGGGCGCGTCGGACACCGCGCCGGCGAATAGCGGCAGGATCAGCCAGACAACGGTTTGGCGCAGCTTGGCTCGCATGCGCAATTCTATCACGGAGCCGATCGGCACGCGCCGGTCTTGCCCGGCATGCTCCCTTGCCAGTGCCTAGGCGCGGGCGCAGGCTGCCTCGATGTTCCTGGGCAAGCTCATCGGCGTGCTGCTTGGTTTCCGACTGGCCTCGTATCCGGGCGCGTTGGCCGGTCTCGCGCTCGGGCATCTGCTTGACGGCTGGCTGAGCAAGGGAGCCTGGCGCGGCTGGGCGCCGTGGGGCTCGAATCTGCGCCGGCAGCATGTCTTCACCGAGGGCGTGGTCGCACTCTCCGCCAAGCTCGCCAAGGTGGATGGGCCGGTGAACCGCGCCGAGGTCGAGGCGTTCAAGGCCGAGTTCCGAATTCCGCAGTCGCAGCTCCGCGCCGTCGGCCAATTGTACGATCGGTTCAAGCTGACCGCCGACGGGTTCGAGCCGTACGCGCGGCGCCTCGGCGCGGCCTTCATCGACGCGCCGATGCTGCTCGCGGGCGTGTTCGAGGCGCTCCAGCGCATCGCCGCCATCGACGGGCCGCCCGACGCCGCGGAACGCGACTTTCTCGCCAAGGTCGCCCAAGCCTTCGGTCTGCGCGGCGGCGGGACGAGCGGCGGGCAGGCGGGAGCCGAGGACCCGTATTCCGTGCTTGGGGTCGCGCGCTCGGCGTCGATGGACGAGATCAAGGCCGCGTGGCGCGATCTCACTCGCCAGCACCATCCCGACACGTTGATCGCCAAGGGCCTGCCGCAGGAATATGTAGAACTGGCGACGCGCAAGATGGCGGCGATCAACGCCGCCTACGACCGCATCCGCGCCGAGCGCGGCGAGGGTTGAGGGAGGAGCATCGATGTACGAGGGTCACGGGCTCTATATCGACGGCGCCTGGCGCAAATCCGCCTCGGGCGCGACCTATGTCGCGATCAACCCGGCGACCGAGGAACCGATCGGCGAGGCGCCGGTCGCCGGCCGCGAGGACGCGCTGCTCGCCATCGCCGCGGCCGAGCGCGGACTCGAGGCCTGGCGGCGCACGCCGGCCTGGGACCGCGCGCGCGTGCTGCGCAAGGTCGCCATCCTGCTGACCGAGCGGATGGAGGAGATCGCGCGCATCCTCACCATCGAGGTCGGCAAGCCGCTGGCGCAGTCGCGGCGCGAGGTCCAGCTCTCCATCGACCAATTCGAATGGTTCGCCGAGGAGACCAAGCGCATCTTCGGCCAGAGCCTGGAAAGCCGGGTGAAGGACGGGCGCATGCTGGTCGACTACGAGCCGGTCGGCATCGTCGCTGCTTTCACAGCCTGGAATTTCCCGCTCCTTCTCCTCTCCAGAAAGATCGCGCCCGCGCTCTGCGCCGGCTGCTCGATCGTCGCGCGCCCCGCCGAGGAGGCGCCCGGCACGGCGATGGCGCTGTTCACCTGCTGCCATGATGCCGGAATTCCCGCCGGCGCGGTCAATCTGCTGACCGGTCCGCCGCACGAGATTTCCGCGACGCTGATGGCCGCGCCCCAGGTGCGCAAGGTGAGCCTCACCGGCTCGATCCCGGTCGGGCGCCAGATCATGGCCGCCGCCGCGCAGACAATGAAGCGGCTCTCGATGGAGCTGGGCGGGCACGCGCCCGTGATCGTGTGCGCGGATGCCGATGCCGAACAGGTCGCGGAACTCGCGGTGCCGGTCAAATTCGCCAACGCGGGTCAAGTCTGCGTCTCGCCGTCGCGCTTCTATGTCCACGAGAGCAGGGCCGATGCCTTCGCCAAGCGTTTCGCCGAGACCGCCAAGGGCTTGCGCATCGGCAATGGTCTCGATCCCGAGACCCAGCTCGGCCCGCTGGCGACTAGGCGCCGCCGCGACCAGACCGAGGCCATCGTCGAGCGCACCCGCGCCGAGGGCGCCGAGCTGCTGTGCGGCGGCAAGCGCCCCGCGGGGTTCAATCGCGGCTTCTTCTACGAGCCCACCGCGTTCAAGGGCGTCACCGATTCGGCGCAGGTGATGAACGAGGAGCCGTTCGCGCCGATCGCGCCGATCGCCACCTTCCGCGAATTCGACGACGCGGTGAAGCGCGCCAATTCGCTGGAATACGGACTCGCGGCTTATGTCTTCACCAAGTCGATGCGGCTCGCCAACGAGGCGCGCGAACGCATCGAGACCGGCATGATCGGGATCAACACCTTCTTCCTGGCCGCCGCCGAGGCGCCGTTCGGCGGGATCAAGCAGAGCGGGTTCGGCCGCGAGGGCGGGACCATCGGCATCCGCGACTACCAGAACGTGAAATACGTCCACGCCTTGCCGGCGTGAGCTGGGGGATGTCGGGGAATCGCGCTGGTGGGCCCGGCAGGAGTCGAACCTGCAACCGGACCGTTATGAGCGGCCAGCTCTAACCGTTAAGCTACGGGCCCCCAGCGCCGGCCCATCATAGCGGCTGGCGCGCGGCGTGCCAGCGCCCTCAGGTGTCGAGGAAGCTCCGCAGCTTGCGCGACCGGCTCGGATGCTTGAGCTTGCGCAGCGCCTTGGCCTCGATCTGGCGGATGCGCTCGCGGGTGACCGAGAATTGCTGGCCGACCTCCTCGAGCGTGTGGTCGGTGTTCATGCCGATGCCGAAGCGCATGCGCAGCACCCGTTCCTCGCGCGGCGTGAGGCTGGCCAGCACCCGCGTCGTGGTCTCGCGCAGATTCGCCTGGATGGCGGCATCGAGCGGCAGGACCGCGTTCTTGTCCTCGATGAAGTCGCCGAGATGACTGTCCTCCTCGTCGCCGATCGGCGTCTCCAGGCTGATCGGCTCCTTGGCGATCTTGAGCACCTTGCGCACCTTCTCGAGCGGCATCGACAGTTTCTCGGCCAGCTCCTCGGGGGTGGGCTCACGTCCGATCTCGTGCAGCATCTGCCGGCTGGTGCGCACCAGCTTGTTGATGGTCTCGATCATGTGGACGGGGATGCGGATGGTGCGGGCCTGGTCGGCGATGGAGCGGGTGATCGCTTGTCGGATCCACCAGGTGGCGTAGGTGGAGAATTTGTAGCCGCAGCGATACTCGAACTTGTCGACCGCCTTCATCAGGCCGATGTTCCCCTCCTGGATCAGGTCGAGGAACTGAAGCCCGCGGTTGGTGTATTTCTTGGCGATCGAGATGACGAGGCGCAGATTGGCCTCGATCATGTCCTTCTTGGCCCGGCTGGCCTCGCGCTCGCCCTTCTGCACCGTGGCGACGATGCGGCGGAACTCGGCGACCGGCAGCCCTACCTCGGTGCAGACCTGGGCGATGCCCTCGCGCAGCGTCTTGATCTCGGTGCCGTGCTTGTGGGCGAAGTCGCGCCAGCCCTTGCCGGTGCGCCGGCCGACGCGGCGCAGCCAGGTGGGGTCGAGCTCGAAGCCGGTGTAGGATTCCAGGAACTCGGCGCGCTTGATGCGGCAGGCCTCGGCCAGGCGCAGCAGCCTTCCCTCCAGCGTGATCAGGCGGCGGTTGAGCTCGTTCATGTGCTCGACCAGCTGCTCGATGCGCGCGTTGTTGAGGTGCACGCCCTCCATCAGCTGGACCATCTGGTCGCGCAGCTTGGCGTAGCGCTTCTCGGTGACGGGCGGGACCTTCTCGCCCTTCTGAAGCGAAAGCAGGCGCGACTGCTGCGCGCGCTGCATCTTGGTCCAGATGCCGGCGATCGCCTCGAAGGTCTCGATCACCTTGGGGCGGAGCGCCTCCTCCATCGCGGCGAGCGAGATGTTGTTCTCCTCGCCGTCGGGATCGTTCTCGCCGTCTCCGCCCTCCTCGCCGGATGCGCCCTCCGGCGTCTCGGTCTCTTCGCCGTCGCCCTCCGTCTCGCCCTCGGCGCGCGCCACGGGCTCGATGCCTTGTCCCTCGCCGGCGGCGGGCGCCTGCTGGGAGAAATCGACGCGCGGGCTGTAGGTGGCGTCCAGATCGATGATGTCGCGCAGCAGCATCTTGCCGTCGAGCAGGGCGTCGTGCCAATCGAGCAGGGCGCGGATGGTCATCGGGCTTTCGCAGATGCCGCCGATCATCATCTCGCGGCCGGCCTCGATGCGCTTGGCGATGGCGATCTCGCCCTCGCGCGAGAGCAGCTCGACCGAGCCCATCTCGCGCAGATACATGCGCACGGGATCGTCGGTTCGCCCGAGATCCTCCTCGTCGACATTGCCGGCGGCGGCCGGCTCGGCCTCGGGGGTGAACTCCTCCTCGGCCGCGGCGGCCGCGGCGGTGCCGGCGCCGGCGCCGGCGGCCTGGGCGGCCTCTTCGCCCTCCTCGCTTTCGACCAGGTTGATGCCCTGCTCGTTGAGCATCGCCATGGTGTCCTCGATCTGCTCGGAGGACACCTCGTCGGGCGGCAGCGCCGCGTTCAGCTCGTCGTAGGTCACGTAGCCGCGCTCACGGCCGCGCGCCACCATCTTCTTGACGGCGACGCCCAGCGTGTCGAGCAGCGGGCCGTCCGCCGGCTCTTCCGTGGTCTCGGCCGCCTCGGCCGTGTTGGTCGCTTTGTTAGCCATTCGCGCGCAATCCCTTCCGCCAACTCTTCGCAGCCGCCGGCGCGGCCGTCAAATCTCGAGATCCCGACGGTCCTGGTCCTGACGCTCCATTTCCGCCATCAGGGCGGCGAGCGCCGCCAGGTTCCGCTCCGACAAATCGCGTCCCAGCCGATCCCGCGCCTCGGCGATATCGGCCGCCATATCCGTCCGCACATAGTGCCGCAGCGCGTCTTCCCAACTGGCGATCGCCTTGTCCAGGGTATTCGCCGATCGTCGGAAAGCCCAAGACTCGTGGGCATTTGCGTCCAATACGCCGTCCACCACCTGGGTCAAGCCGCCGGCACGTAAGTAATCTTGAACCGCCCCCGAATCAAGGCCACGCAGCTCGTCCTGGCCGGAAAGCAGGGCCTGGCGCAGCGAATCGAGCGCCGGATCGGCGAGGTGAAGCCCGCCCAGTTGCTCCGCCACACGGTCGAGGAGTGCCGGATGGGCCAGCAGCGGGAACAGCAGGCAACGCTCGCGCGAGCTGCGATCCGATGCCGGCGGATGCGGCCGTCCCGCGCCGCGCAGCCGACCGTCCGGCCCGCGGTCGGCGAGGCGCGGACCGCGACCGTCGCGCCAGGGCGAGCGCGACGGCGCGAAATGGGCGCGGAAGCGGGCCTCGAAATGGCGGCGATACTCGTCGCGCACGCGGGCGTCGCCGATCGCGGCGGCGGTGTCGGCAAGGTCCTTGGCCAGCGCCGCGCGGCGCTCGGGAGTGTCGGTGGCGTGCGCCGAGAGCGCCGCTGCCCAGACCAGCTCGGACAAGGGCTGCGCGGCGTCGAGCACCTCGCGCATCGCCTGCGGGCCCCGCGCCCGGAGCAGGCTGTCGGGATCCTCGCCCGCCGGCAGCATGGCGAAGCGCAGCGACATTCCCGGCTTGAGCAGCGGCAGCGCGCGCTGCGCGGCACGCAACGCGGCACGCCGGCCCGCCTCGTCGCCGTCGAGACACAGGATCGGCTCGGGAGCAAATCGCCACAGCAGCTCGATCTGGCGCTCGGTGAGCGCGGTGCCGAGCGGCGCGACCGCGTGCGCGAAGCCCGCGCGATGCAGCGCGATTACGTCCATGTAGCCTTCGCAGACCAGCACGGTCTCCTGCTCGGCGATGGCGGCGCGGGCGAGCGCGAGGCCGTAGAGCATCTCGCCCTTGTGGAACAGCGGACCGTCCGGCGAGTTCAGATATTTCGGCTGACCCTCGCCGAGGATGCGCCCGCCGAAGGCGACGATGCGGCCGCGCCTATCCGCGATCGGGAAGATGACCCGGCCGCGGAAACGGTCGAAGGTCTCGCCGCCGCCCTCCGGTTGGCCGAGCACGCCGGCTTCCAGCGCGAGCGCGCGCGACACTCCCGCCTTCTCCAATGCGCCAGCGAGCACGCCGCGTTGCGTCGGCGCGTAGCCGAGGCGGAAGCGCGCGATGGTCTCGTCGTCGAGGCCGCGGGAGCGCAGATAGTCGAGCGCGGCGCGTCCGCCCGGCGCGCGCAGCTCCCTCTGATAGAAAGCGCAGGCCGCCTCGACCGCGTCGAGCAGCGTCGCCTGCTTCTTCGCGCGCTCGCGTTCCTCGGGCGAGGATTTCGGGACCTCGAGCCCCGCCTCGGCGGCGAGCCGCTCGACCGCTTCGAGGAAGGACAAGCGCTCGGCGCGCATCAGAAATCCGATCGCGTCGCCATGCGCGCCGCAGCCGAAGCAGTGGTAGAAGCCCTTGTCCTCGCTGACGGTGAAGCTCGGCGTCTTCTCGTTGTGGAACGGGCACAGGCCCATATGCTCGCGGCCCTTGCGCGCGAGCTTCACCCGCCGCCCGATCAGGGCGGCGAGGGATATGCGGTTGCGCAGCTCGTCGAGAAACGCGGCGGGGAACGCCATGGACCCATCCGGATGGAACGATCCCGTCAGGGCGGGAACGCTAGCAGAGCGCTGGCCGGCCCGAAAGGGGGCGCGCTCAGCCGAGCCTCTGTTTCACCAGCGCGCTGGCGCGGGCGAAGTCCATGCGGCCGGCATAGCGCTCCTTGAGCGCGGCCATCGTGCGGCCCATGTCCTTGATCCCTTGCGCGCCGATCTCGGCGATGGTCGCCGCGACCGCCTCCGTCATCTCGGACTCGCTCAGGCCCTTCGGCAGGAAGGACTCGATGATGGCGATCTCCTCGCTCTCCTGCTGGACCAGATCGGCTCGCCCGCCCTTCTCGTAGAGCGCGATGCTTTCGCGCCGCTGCTTCACCATGCCCTGGAGCATTTGGAGGATCTCGTCCTCACCGATCCCGCTCGCACCCTTCGGCCGCGCGGCGATGTCGCGGTCCTTGAGCGCGGCGAGGATCAGCCGCACGGTGCTTACCTTGCGCGCCTGCTTGGCGAGCATCGCCTCCTTGAGGGCCTGCTGGAAGCGCTCGCGCAGCATCGGGGGAATCGTCCTCACGGGTGGGAAGCGGGCCGAGCCTAGCCCATCCGGCCGAATCCGGCCAGCGCCGGATCGCGCAAGCAAATCAGGCACTTGCTATCCCGCACCTGACTCTTGACCGCCCCCCGGGTTATGCCTATCAAAGCGCGCCTTCGCCGCCGCCTCCAGCCCGCGCGGCCCCGAAGCGCCGAGGACCGCGCAAATGAGCGAGCCGACATTCGATCCGACCGCCGTCCCGCCGCCCGGGACGACCGCCGCTCTCGTTTTGGCCGACGGCGCCGTGCTGTGGGGCAAGGGCGTGGGCGCGGCCGGACAGGCTGTGGGCGAGGTCGTGTTCAACACCGCGATGACAGGCTACCAGGAAGTGCTCACCGATCCCTCCTACGCGGGCCAGATCATCACCTTCACCTTCCCCCATATCGGCAACGTCGGCGCCAACGCGGAGGACATCGAGAGCGCGACTCCGGCGGCGCGCGGCGCGATCCTGCGCGCCGACATCAC
>JASHSH010000430.1 GCA_030040955.1 Rhodospirillales bacterium | reverse complement strand
TATCCGAGCCCGGAATTCGACCGCGCGACCTTCCCCCAGCGACTGCTTTCCTTCGACAAGACCGGCATCGCCTACAACGATCCGCGCAAGGCCGGCCCGACCTATCCGCAGCCTCCATATCAGGCTCCGGGCATTCGCTCGCCGCAGCCCTGGTCGGTGTGGATTCGCGATAACCGCCTCGCCGACCAGCTCATTCTTTGACCGGAACATTAACTTTTGCTGCGCTGCACAAAAATCCGTTGACACCGGTTCCCGGGGGTTCCATATAGGAATGGCCGCGGTACATGTTGCGACGCAATATACGCTGTCGGAGCCGGCTGTATACCCCGCCGCGGCGGGCCGGTTCGCAGCGAGGAGTGATTTCCATGGCAACCGGTAAGACCGCCAAGAAGCCCGCATCCCATCCAGCCGCGCCGAAAACCGCCCCCGGGGCGGTGACCGTGCACGCGGAGTCGATCGAGACGGCGGTGAAGGCTGGCGCGGATGCCGCGAGCAAGGGCATGGAGAAGGCCGCCACCCTGTCCAAGGGACAGGTCGAGGCCGCCGCCAGGGCCGGCGCGGTGGCATTCAAGAACTACGAGGAGCTGCTCGCCTTCGGCCGCGAGAATGTCGAGGCCATCGTCGCTTCGAGCACGGTGGTCGCGCGCGGGGTGCAGGACATCTCCAAATCCTTCGTCCTGCTTGCCCAGGAGTCGATCGACGACCAGGTGGCCGCGAGCAAGGCGCTGATCGGGGCCAAGACGCTGCGCGAGGTCGTCGATCTTTCGTCGCAATACGCGAAGTCGAACTTCGACAAGCTGGTCGCCGAGGGCAACAAGCTGTCACAAATCTCGGCCAAGCTCGCCGAGGAGGCCATGGCACCGCTCTCGGTGCGCGTCAGCGCCACGATGGACCGCATCACCAAGACGGCGGCCTGATCGCGGCCCCCCGGCCGACCATTTTCACCATCGCCGCGCCGGACGGGACGGGTTGCGCCGTCCCGCCCGGTTTTTTGTCGTGTCAAGTCCCGCCAGCGCATTCGATACGCAATTTCTGCACTTTTCCTTAACCCCGCCGACCCAATATCATAGGCTCGGTGGGAGACGAAGTTGGATGCCGGACGCACCACGATGAGCGGCAACCAGAACCACAGGTCGGGCGACGACGGACCCCAGACCGGGGTGGTGATCAAGACGCGGCCGAAGACCAAGCGGCCGGCCATGTACAAAGTGCTGATGCTCAACGACGACTACACGCCGATGGAGTTCGTCGTGCATGTGCTCGAGCGGTTCTTCAGCAAGAACCGCGAGGAGGCGACGCGGATCATGCTGCATGTGCACCAGCGCGGCGTCGGGGTATGCGGCGTCTACACCTACGAGGTGGCCGAGGCGAAGGTGACCCAGGTCATGGACCTGGCGCGCCAGAACCAGCACCCGCTGCAATGCACGATTGAAAAGGAATAGTTGGCGATGTTGTCGCGCAATCTCGAGCAGAGTCTGCACCGCGCCCTGTCCTTCGCCGCCGAGCGCCGCCACGAATACGCCACCCTCGAGCATCTCCTGCTGTCGCTGGCCGACGACCAGGACGCGGTGGCGGTTCTGCGCGCCTGCAACGTCGACCTCGCCCGCCTGCGCCGCGATCTCACCGACTTCATCGACAGCGCGTTGGCCGACCTGGTCGCCACGCGCAACGTCGATCCGAAGCCGACCGCCGGGTTCCAGCGCGTGGTGCAGCGCGCCGCCATCCACGTGCAGTCCTCGGGCCGCGAGGAGGTGACCGGCGCCAACGTGGTGGTGGCGCTGTTCTCCGAGCGCGAATCCCACGCCGTCTACTTCCTCCAGCTACAGGACATGACCCGGCTGGACGCCGTGAACTACATTTCGCACGGCATCGCCAAGGCGCCGGGCAAGGGACAGGCGCGCCCTTCGGTGCACGGCGCCGACGAAGACGCGAAGAGCGAGACGGTGGTCAAGAAGGGCCAGGAGGCGCTGTCCGCCTACTGCGTCAACCTCAACCGCAAGGCCGCGCAGGGCAAGATCGACCCGCTCATCGGCCGTGAGCCGGAGATCGAGCGCACCATCCAGATCCTCTGCCGCCGGTCGAAGAACAACCCGCTCTATGTCGGCGATCCGGGCGTCGGCAAGACCGCCATCGCCGAGGGACTGGCGCGGCGCATCGTCAAGGGCGAGGTGCCCGACGTGCTCAAGGGCGCGACCATCTTTTCGCTCGACATGGGGGCGCTGCTGGCCGGCACCCGCTACCGCGGCGATTTCGAGGAGCGGCTGAAGGCGGTGGTCGCCGAGCTCGAGGCGCTCGACGGCGCGATCCTGTTCATCGACGAAATCCACACCGTGATCGGCGCGGGCGCCACCTCGGGCGGCTCGATGGACGCCTCCAACCTGCTCAAGCCGGCGCTGGCGGCGGGCAATCTGCGCTGCATCGGCTCGACCACCTACAAGGAATTCCGCAACCACTTCGAGAAGGACCGCGCGCTGGTGCGGCGCTTCCAGAAGATCGACGTGAACGAGCCCTCGGTCGACGACACGATCAAGATCCTGCACGGGCTGAAGCCCTATTACGAGGCGCATCACCGGGTGCGCTACACCTCGGACGCGATCCGCGCCGCGGTCGATCTCTCGGCGCGCTACATCGGCGACCGCAAGTTGCCCGACAAGGCGATCGACGTGATCGACGAGGTCGGCGCGGCGCGCATGCTGCTGCCCGAGTCGAAGCGGCGGAAGACGGTGACGGTGAAGGACATCGAGGAGATCGTCGCCAAGATCGCGCGCATCCCCCCGAAAAGCGTCTCCACCAACGACATGGAGGTGCTGCGCACGCTGGAGCGCGACCTCAAGACCATGGTGTTCGGCCAGGACCCGGCGATCGAAGCGCTGGCCTCGGCGATCAAGCTCGCCCGCGCCGGGCTGCGCGAGCCGGAGAAGCCGATCGGCTGTTACCTGTTCTCCGGCCCGACCGGCGTCGGCAAGACCGAGGTCGCGCGCCAGCTCGCCCGCATCCTGGCGATCGAGATCACCCGCTTCGACATGTCGGAATACATGGAGCGCCACTCGGTGTCGCGGCTGATCGGTGCGCCGCCCGGCTATGTCGGGTTCGACCAGGGCGGGCTGCTGACCGACGCCATCGACCAGCATCCGCACTCGGTGCTGCTGCTCGACGAGATCGAGAAGGCGCATCCCGACCTGTTCAACATCCTTCTCCAGGTGATGGACCACGGCAAGCTCACCGACCATAACGGCAAGACGGTCGATTTCCGCAACGTGATCCTGATCATGACGACCAATGCCGGCGCGACCGACCTGGCCAAGGCCGCCATCGGCTTCGGCCGCGAGGCGCGCGAGGGCGATGACCGGGAAGCGATCGACCGCATGTTCTCGCCCGAGTTCCGCAACCGGCTCGACGCGATCATCGGCTTCTCGGCGCTGTCGCCCGAGATCGTCGCGCGCGTCGTCGACAAGTTCGTGATCGAACTGGAGACGCAGCTCGGCGACCGCAATGTCGAGATCCTGCTCAGCGACGCCGCGCGCAGCTGGCTGGCCGAGAAGGGGTACGACCGGCTCTACGGCGCCCGCCCGCTCGCCCGCGTGATCCAGGAGCATGTCAAGAAGCCGCTGGCCGAGGAGCTGCTGTTCGGCCGGCTGGCCAAGGGCGGCGTGGTCAAGGTCGACGTGGCCGACGGCCGCCTGACCTTCGCCTTCGAGGAATCGACGGCCCCGCCGCCGGTCGAGACCGAGATGGTGGACTGACGCCGTTCAGGCGGCGTTCGAGGCGGGCGGCGCGGAATTGGGATCGCCCGCCGCGGGCGGCTCGGCAATCGGCATCTGCGTGATCGAACCGCGCGCATCTTGCGCGAGCGATGCTTGCAGCGCCTCGGCGAGCGCCCTTGTCTCACGGCCGGCCTGACCGACGCGCGCGTCCAGCTTCGCCGCCGCCTCGCGCAGCTCGTCGACCGCCGAGCGCAGCTCGACCCGCTCGAACTGTCCCTGCTTCTGGAACTCGGCGAAGCGTGCCTCGATCTTCTCGACCAGCTCGGCGAGCCGGCGCTGATTGGTCTCGCCGACCGATTCGCGCATCTTCTCGACTTCCTCGACCAGCTCGCGGCGCAACCAGCGCACCTTCTTCTCGGATTCCTCCTGCACCTGGCGCAGCCGCTCCTCGATTTCGTTGCGGATCGCCACCCGCAGGTCGTAGGCGTTGCGCACCAGCCCGTTGAGATAGACCGCGACCACCGCGCCGACGAACAGCACCAGGCCGATCGCCGCCGTGATCAGGACCGTCGAGATGTCGCTCATTCCCGGTGCTCCTCGGCCTCCGCTATCTGGTCACGTCGGCGCCGCCGGCGATCCACCGCCCCAGGATAGCGCGTTCCTCGGGCTGCATGTTGGTGATGTTGCCGAGCGGCATGGTCGGCGTCGCCACCGCCTGCTGCTGGATGGCGGACGCCCATTGCTGGATACCCTCGGGCGAGTCGAGCCGGACGCCCTTGGGAGCGGCGTCGATGCCGGCGAATTTCGGCTTCTCCGCGTGGCAAAGGACGCAGCGCTGCTGGACGATGGCGTTGACCAGCGCGAACGGGATGTCGGGCCGGGTGCCGTCGTCTGGCCCGTTCGCCGCCCGCGCCAAGGGGGGACGCTTCGCCGCCCCGGCGGGCGGGCCGGCCGCGGGCGCCAGCGTGGCCGCCACCGCGAGCGCGATCATCGCCGCGATCGCCCCCGGCAGCATCCAGGGACGGTCGCGATGGGTGTGGCGCAGCACGAACACGTGACGCACGCCCGCGCCGATCGCGGACAGGCCGAGCACGATCAGCCAGTTCCAACGGCTCTGATAGACCATCGGATAATGGTTGGAGAGCATCAGGAACAGGACCGGCAGGGTGAGATAGGTGTTGTGGACGCTGCGCTGCTTGCCGATGGCGCCCCAGCGCGGATCGGGCGTCTCGCCCTTGAGCAGCGCCGCGACCGATTTCTGCTGGTTCGGGATGATCACCGCGAACACGTTGGCCGCCATGATGGTGCCGAGCGCGGCGCCGAGATGGATCAGCGCGGCGCGGCCCGGAAACAGCTGCGCGAGGCCGAAGGCCATCGCGGTGGCGAGGAGGACGCCGACGGCGCCGAGCAACGGCGGCGATTGCTTGAGCGGCGAGCTGCAGATCAACTCGTAGGCGACCCAGGAGGCGAGGATCACCGCAGCGCTGGCCGCGATCGCCTGCACCGCGCCGATGCCGCTGCCCGGCTTCACCAGGAAGGCGTCGGCCTGCGCCCAGTACACGATCACCAGCATCGAGATGCCGGAAATCCAGGTTGCGTAGGCCTCCCACTTGAACCAGTGCAGGTGCTTGGGCATCGAGGGGGGCGCGAGCAGGAATTTGCGCGCCTGGTAGAAGCCGCCGCCATGGACCAGCCAGACATCGCCCTGGATGCGCTCGCGCCTGGGATCCTCGGGCGCCGGTTCGAGCACACCGTCTTGCCAGACGAAATAGAAGGACGTGCCGATCCAGGCGATGCCGACCAGGACGTGAATCCATCTGCCCACCAGGTTCAGCCAATCGAGGGCCGCTGCCCATTCCATGCGGTCAGCTGCCTCGATAGGTGGAGAACGACCAGGGCGAGAGTAGCAACGGCACGTGGTAATGCGCCTCCGGATTGGCGATGGCGAAGGCGATCGGCACGCGGTCGAGGAAGGCGGGCGCCGCGGTGGGCAGTCCGGCGGCGAGAAAATACTCGCCGGCGCCGAAGACGAACTCGTAACGTCCGGCGATCATCTCGCCCGCGGCCAGCGCGGGTGCGTCGAGCCGCCCGTCCGAATTGGTCCGCCCCGACTTGATCCGCAACCGCGCGCCGTCGGCGCCGATGCGATGCAGTTCCACCGGCACGCCCGCGGCGGGCCGCCCCTGCGCGGTATCCAGCACATGCGTGGTCAGCCGGCCGGTCGGGGCCGGTTCGACCAGGTCGAGCAGGCGCAGGAACGCGATCTTGTCGACTTCCGCCAGCGCCGCGCGCAGCTCTTGGTCGCGGTCGTTGGCCAGCCGGCGCGCATAGGCGGCGAGCACATGCGCCTTGCCCCAATGGCGCACCGCGATGATGAAGGGAAAGCCGAACCGCTCGGCATAGGCGCGGTTCGCGGCCCGGAACCGGTCCATCTCCTCGCGGGTGAGCCGGTCGAGCCCGGCGCCCGCCTGCTCCGCCGTGGAGGCGGCGGTCAGCTCGCCGGCCAGGGCGGCCTTGCCGGCGAGGTCGGGATGCGCGCGCAACAGCGCGAGCTTGTCGGCGTCGGAAGCGGCGGCCACCGCTCCCGCCATTGCCTGCGCGAGCGTGGTGACCGAGGGAAACGGACGGGATGCGTGGGTGCGTTCGGCGACCCAGGGCGAATGCTCGTAGACGCCGCCGAAGGCCGCGCGGAACTCGGACGCGCCGAGCGCGTTGACCGCTTCGAGCGTGACCCGCGTCATGCGCCGCGCGGCTCCGCTCCCAACAGACGCGCGGCGGTGGAGATCGCGATTTCGGCGGGACGCTTGCCGCCGACGCCGGGCAGGCCGATCGGGCAGATCACCGAGGCGACCGCTTCGGGCGGAATGCCGGCGTCGAGCAGGCGGCGGCGGAACCGGGCCCATTTCGAATCGCTGCCGATCAGCCCGACGGAGGCGAACCCGCCACGCCGCAGAACCGCCTGGAGCACCGCGAAGTCAAGATCATGCGAGTGCGTCATTACCAATATGTGACACCCCCGCGGCAGCATCCCTACCGCCGCCACCGGGTCGGACGCAGTGACGGCGCTCACCCCGGCGCGCGCATTCGCAGGGAGCGCCCCCTCGCGGGCATCGATCCAGATGATCCGCACGCCCGTGCCGTCGAGCACCCGGACCAACGCCTTGCCGACATGGCCGGCGCCGAACAGCGCGAGCGTTACCGCGGCGCGGCCCAGCGGCTCGTAGAGCACGGTCGCGCCGCCGCCGCAGCACTGGGCGAGGTCGGGGCCGAGGAGCAGCTTTTCGGTCGAAGGCTCGCCCGCGCCCTCCGCCAACAGGCGCCGCGCGGTGGCGGCGGCCTGGAATTCGAGATTGCCGCCGCCGATGGTGCCCGACTGCGCTTCCGCGCTGACCACCATCTTGGCGCCGGCCTCGCGCGGCGTGGAGCCAAGCGCCTCGATCACCGTGACCAGCACGTGCGGGATTCCGGCATGCTCCCAGGCGAGCAGCGCCTCGCGCCAGTCGGGCGGCGCATCCTGCGTCCCGCCCTCGCGGACCAATCGGTGCACCGAAGCCGTCGGCACCGCCGGGCCGGTCTTGGCCGACTCCCCGGGCGGCAAGTGCCGCGACCGCGCGGTCATGGCCGTGCCGTCCCCGCCCGCTGCGCGCGCAGCGCGGCGATCGAATTCAGGATGCGTTCGGGCGTGGCCGGCGCATCGAGCCGCGGCACCCCGCCGCCGGCCGCCGCGGCGACCGCGTCGACCAGGGCGAGCCAGACCGATATCGCCAGCATCAGCGGCGGCTCGCCCACCGCCTTCGATCGGAACACGGTCGCTTCCTCGTTGGGCGAATCCGCCAGAATCTCCACGCGAAAATCCTTCGGCATGTCGCGACCCGAAGGGATTTTGTAGGTGGAGGGCGCGTGGGTGAGCAGCCGGCCTTCGGCGTTCCACACCAGCTCCTCGAGCGTGAGCCAGCCCATCCCCTGGATGAATCCGCCCTCGATCTGGCCCATGTCCACCGCGGGATTCAGCGACGAGCCGACATCGTGCAGGATGTCGACGCGCAGCGGCTTCCACTCGCCGGTCAGCGTGTCGATCGCCACCTCGGACACGGCGACCCCGTGGGAATAGTAGAAGAACGGCCGACCGGTCATGGTCTTGGGGTCGTAGTGGATGTCGGGCGTGCGATAGTAGCCGGACTCGGAGAGCTTGACCCGCGCGAGCTTCGCCTTGTGCGCGAGCTCGCCGAAGCCGACCTTGTGATTGCCGGCGCGGACATGGTTGTCCTCGAACACAACGTCCGCCTCCGCCACCTCGAAATGCGCGGCGGCGAAGGCGGCGAGCCGCGCCTTGATCGCTTCGGCGGCGATCTTCGCCGCCATGCCGTTGAGATCGGCGCCGGCCGAGGCGGCGGTCGGCGAGGTGTTCGGTATCTTGGCGGTCGAGGTCGGCGACAGGCGTACCTGCGAGATGTCGATGGCGAACACCTCGGCGACCACCTGCGCCACCTTGATGAACAGCCCCTGCCCCATTTCGGTGCCGCCATGGTTGAGCAGGACGCTGCCGTCCTCGTAGACCAGCACCAGCGCACCGGCCTGGTTGAGGTCGATCTTGTTGAACGAGATGCCGAACTTCACGACCGAGAGCGCGAGCCCCTTCTTGATCACCGGATTGTCCGCGTTGAACGCGTCGATGGCGCGGCGCCGGCGCGCGTAGTCGCTGCTCTCCAGCACCGAGTCGATCATACGCGGCAGCCGGAAGTGGCGGACCTGCTGGTGATAGGGCGTGAGATCGCGCCCCGCGCCGCCATAGAGGTTGATCCGGCGCACGGCGAGCGGATCGCGCCCCAGCGTGCGCGCGATCTGCTCGATCATCGCCTCGCAGCCCATCATGCCCTGTGGCCCGCCGAAGCCGCGGAACGCCGTGTTCGACTGGAGATTGCTCTTGCAGCCATAGCCGCGCAGCCGGACATGCGGATAGAAATACGCGTTGTCGGCGTGGCTCAGCGCGCGCGACAGCACGCCCGGGGTCAGATCGGGCGACCAGCCGGCATTGGCCGCGATGAGCATGTCGAGCGCCTGCACGCGGCCCTCGTCGTCGAAGCCCACGTCCCAGCGCAGCAGGAAGGGATGGCGCTTTCCGGTCACCGTCATATCGTCGTCGCGGTCGAGCCGGAGCTTCACCGCCCTTCCCGCGCGGTGGGCGAGCAGGGCGGCGATGCAGGCGATGATGGTCGCCTGGCTCTCCTTGCCGCCGAAGCCGCCGCCCATCCTGCGCACCAGCGCGGTCACCGCCGCCTGCGGCAGGCCGAGCACGCGGGCGACCATCGCCTGCACCTCGGACGGGTGCTGGGTGGAGGACCAGACCTCCATGTCGCCGTATTCTTTCGGGATCGCCAGCGCGACCTGCGTCTCCAGGTAGAAATGGTCCTGGCCGCCGACCTCGATCTCGCCCTGGAGCCGGCGCGGCGCGGCGGCCAACGCGGGCGTCGGATCGCCGCGTTGCATCAGCATCGGCGGCAGCACCCACTGCTCGGCGGCGAGCGCCTCGCGCACGGTGAGCACGGCCGGCAGCGGCTCGACCTCGACCTGGACGGCGGCGGCCGCGCGGCGCGCCAGTTCCGGCGTCTCGGCGGCCACCGCCGCGATCGGATGCCCGACATATTCGACGAATTCGTTCGGCAGGCAGGGCTCGCCGGGCAGGCTCGGGCTGATCTCGTTCTCGCCGGGGATGTCGGCCGCGGTGATCACGGCGGCGACGCCCGGCATGGCGAGAGCCTTCGACGCATCGATCGATTTGATGCGGCCGCGCGCCCAGCGGCTGATGACGAGATGGCCGTGCAGGCAGCGTGCCGGCGCGGGCAGATCGTCGATATAGGTCGCGCCGCCGTCGACATGGCCGTAGGCGCTGTCATGCGGAATGCCGGTCCCGACGCCGCCCTGATGCTTCGGGCCGGACGCGGTCGAGGCCGGACGGGTGGCGACGTTCACACCGCCTCCAGCCGGGCGAGGGGCGCGCCCGCATTGGTCTCGTGCCACAGCCGCTCGATCAGGTTGACGCAGACGGTGCGGCGGTAGCCGGCGCTGCCGCGGAAGTCGGAGATCGGGCTTACATCGTCGAGCAGCGCCTGCTGCGACGCGCGCAGGGTCTCGCGGGTCCAGGACTTGCCGAGCACCGCGCGCTCCCAGTTGACGGCGCGGATCGGGCGCGCCGCGACGCCGCCCCAGCCGGACGCCGCCTCGGCCACGCGCCCCCGTTCGATGCGCAGGCGGAACGCCGCGCAGACGGCGGAAATATCCTGGTCGATGCGCCGTGCCACCTTGTAGGCGTGAAAGCTGGCGTCCTTGTGCGGTTTCGGGATGCGCACGGCGGAGATCAGCTCGTCGGACGCGAGCACCGTCTTGCGGTACGCGGGGATGAACGAATCCGCGGCGACACGCCGGCGCCGGCCGCGCGGTCCGGCGATCTCGACCTCGGCGCCGAGCGCGATCAACGCCGGCATCGAGTCCCCGATCGGCGAGGCATTGCCGAGATTGCCGCCCATGGTTCCCACCGCGCGGATCTGCCCGCCGCCGATGCGGCGCACGAGATCGGCGAGCGCGGGATGAAGTTGCTTCAGCGCGGGCAGCGCGTCCTCGTAGGTCACGGCGGCGCCGAGCGTGATCGCGTCCGGAGTCTCCTCCAGCTTGCGCAGCTCGGCGATCCGGCCGAGCCAGATCACCGCGCGCGGCACCTCGTGGTTCTTGGTCACCCGCAAGCCGAGATCGGTCCCGCCC
>JASHSH010000429.1 GCA_030040955.1 Rhodospirillales bacterium | reverse complement strand
CCGGCGGGATGCCGCGCAGCTCGGCGAGCTTGGCGGCGGTGTGTGCGACGAAGGCAGGCTCGTTGCGTTTGCCGCGCATCGGCACCGGCGCGAGATAGGGCGAATCGGTCTCCACCAGCAGCCGCTCCAGCGGCAATTGCCGGGCGATCTCGCGCAATCCTTCCGCCTTCGGAAAGGTGAGGATGCCGGAGAAGGAGATGTAGAACCCGAGTTCGACGGCTTTCTCCGCCAGGTCCGGCCCACCGGTGAAGCAATGGATCAGGCCAGCGAACGCCCCCTTCCCCATCTCCTCGGCCAGGATCGATGCCGTCTCGGGATCGGCGTCGCGGGTGTGCACAATCAGGGGCAGGCCGGCCGCGCGCGCCGCCGCGATATGGATGCGGAACGACCGCTCCTGCTCCGGCCGCGGACTGTGTTCGTAATAGAAGTCGAGACCGGTCTCGCCGAAGCCCACCACCTTGGGATGGTCGGCGAACGCGACTAGGCGCTCCGCCGTCACCGGCTCGGCCGCGGCCTCGTGCGGATGCACGCCCACGCTGCACCAGACCTCGCCGCATCGTTCGGCGACCGCGCGTACTTCCGCGAAACGGTCGATCCGCGTGCCGATGGTCAGCATCGTCCCGACGCCGGCCGTGCGCGCGCGTTCGCGCGTCCCGGCGAGATCGGCGGCGAAGTCCGGGAAGTCGAGATGGCAGTGGCTGTCAACCAGCATCGGCGGCGGCTCAGGCCGCGCCTTCGCGGGCCTCGACGAAACGCGGAAAGATGCCCTGCGGCGCGGGCAGCGGCGTGCCCGCCTCCAACGGCTTGAACAGCGCGGCGAAATCGCGCAACGCGGGCGCGACCGCAAGCTGGTCGAGCAGCCGCGCCATCGAATCGGGCATGATCGGCTGGAGCAGGATGGCGACATGCCGCACGGTCTCCGCCAGCGCATAGAGCACCGTCGCCATGCGCGCGGGATCGGTCTTGCGCAGGCCCCAGGGCGCCTGGCGGTCGATATAGGCGTTGGCCGAGCGGACCACTACCCAGACGGCTTCCAGCCCCTCGTGGAATTGCTGGCGGTCGAACGTCTCGCGCAGCCGGGCGAGCAGCGAACCCGCGCCCTCGACCAGCATGCGGTCCTCGTCGCTGAATTCGCCCCGCGCCGGCACCTTGGCGTCGCAGTTCTTGTTGACCTGCGCCAGTGTGCGCTGCGCCAGGTTGCCCAGTTCGTTGGCGAGTTCGCCGTTCAGCCGCCCGACCATCGCCTTGTGCGAGAAGTCGCCGTCGTTGCCGAACGGCACCTCGCGCAGCAGGAAATAGCGCACGGGATCGAGCCCATAGCGGGCGATCAGCGCATTGGGCTCGATCACGTTGCCGAGCGACTTCGAGATCTTGTTGCCCTCGTTCGTCCACCAGCCATGCGCGAACACGCGTTTGGGAGGGGCGAGCCCGGCCGCCATCAGGAAGGCCGGCCAGTAGACCGCGTGGAAGCGCAAGATGTCCTTGCCCACCATGTGCAGATCCGCCGGCCAGTAGCGCGCATATTCGCCGCTGGTGTCGGGATAGCCGACCGCGGTGATGTAGTTGGTAAGCGCGTCGAGCCAGACATACATGATGTGCGCCGGATCGTCGGGCACCGGCACGCCCCATTTGAAACTGGTTCGCGAGACCGACAGATCCTCGAGTCCGCCGCGTACGAAGCTGATCACCTCGTTGCGCCGCGACGCCGGTCCGATGAAATCGGGATTCTCGTCGTAGAATTTGAGCAGCCGATCCTGCCATTTCGACAGCGGGAAGAAATAGCTCGGCTCCTTCACCCATTCGACCGGCGCGCCGGTTGGCGCGGTACGCTTGCCGTCGGAGCCGGAAATCAGCTCGCCCTCGCCCCAGAACGCCTCGTCCCGCACCGAGTACCAGCCCTGATAGTCGCCGAGATAGATCTGTCCCCTCGCCTTCAGCTCGCGCCACAACGCTTGGCAGGCCGCGATGTGGCGCGGCTCGGTGGTGCGGATGAAATCGTCGTTCGAATAGTTCATCGCGCGGGCGAGGTCACGGAAGTTCTGCGACACCTTGTCGGTGAAGCTCTGCGGGTCCATCCCCGCCGCGCGCGCCGATTTCTCCACCTTCTGCCCGTGTTCGTCGGTGCCGGTGAGGAACTTCACGTCGAACCCGTCGAGACGCTTGAACCGCGCCAACACGTCGCAGGCAAGCGTGGTGTAGGCATGCCCGATATGCGGGCTGTCGTTCACGTAATAGATCGGC
The DNA here is from genome assembly GCA_030040955.1 of Rhodospirillales bacterium. Taxonomy (GTDB): domain Bacteria; phylum Pseudomonadota; class Alphaproteobacteria; order Rhodospirillales; family Magnetospirillaceae; genus JASHSH01. Next base: position 11,077 of record JASHSH010000429.1, on the reverse strand, counting down.
GAGGTGATATAGAAACGGCGCTGGCCGATCATCGAACGGGCTCCGGGGAGCGGGCGGGGGCGGGCGCGAGGGCGGGAGAGTGTTGCCCCGGACGGCGATCTGTCAAGCTTCCGGCCGCCAAGCTTCCGGCTCAGACGCGCGCGAGCTTGGCGAGCCCGAGGAGAGCGTCCAGCAACACCGCCTTGCGGTCGAGGTTGACGGCCTCCATCCGATCGAGACGCTGGCGCACCCGGTCCCACAGTTCGAGCCAGCGTGCCGGCCCGGCGCCTTCGACCATCCGCCGTCCCAAATCACGCTCGCCCGCGACCGCTTCGCTGCCCGTCCCCGTCGTCGCGGCCGCCAGCCAGCGCAGCAGCAGCGCGGCCACGGTCCGGGTCGGTTCCTCCGCGCCGCCGACGCGGTCCGCGAATTCCTGGGCGGCGGCCGGGTCGAGCGCCGGCATCCGGCCGATCAGTCCGATCATCTCGCGATAGAGATCGAGGCCGCCACTGGCCTCGAGCGCGAGCGCGGCGCCGGGGCTTCCGTCGCACAGCCGCGCGATGGCGCGCGCATCCGGCTCGGCGAGTCCGGGGCGGCGTTTGCGCAGCAATGCGATCACCGTCTCTTCCAGCAGCGGCCGCAGATTGAGGCGGCGGCAGCGCGAGCGGATGGTCGGCAGCAGCCGGTCCGGGCTGTGCGCGACCAGCAGGATCAGCGACTTGTTCGGCGGCTCCTCGAGCAGCTTGAGGAGGCCGTTGGCGCCGGACCGATTCAGCTCGTCCGCCGCGTCGATCACCGCGACCCGCCAGCCGCCGAGCGCGGGCGTCAGATCGAAGAACTCGCCGAGCGCGCGCACCGCGTCGACCGGGATGTCGCTCTGCCGCCGGCGGCGATCCTCGTCCCAGCCGCGTTCGAGCACGCGTAGATCGGGATGCCCGCCCGAGGCAACCTTGCGGAAGATGGGATGGTCGGCGCCGATGCCCAGCGCGGCGGGCGCGCCTCCGAACAGGCCGCCGCCCGCTTCTTGCGCTCCCTCGGCGAGGACGAACCGGGCGATGCGATAGGCGAGCGTCGCCTTGCCGATGCCGCGCGGCCCGGCCAGAAGCCAGGCATGCGGCAGGCGGCCGGCGTTCCACGCGTCGAGGAACTGGCTCTCGGCCGCTTCCTGGCCGACGAGATCGGAATTCGCCCGGGGTTCGATTTCCTCGGACTCGCTCATGGTGCTACTTTGCCAGCCTACCCGACCGACGCAAGCCTCATCCCGCCCCGCGCCGCGGAGAGAACCGATGAACGGCGGACGCAACATCGACCGGCCCGCGATCGCGGCGACCCACGAACTGATCCGGCCGCACATCCGGCGCACGCCGCTGCTCGAGCTGGAAGGCGACGAGATCGGGCTCGGCGCGAACCGGCTCCTGCTCAAGCTCGAACTGTTCCAGCATTCCGGCTCGTTCAAGGCGCGGGGCGTGTTCGCCAACCTCCTGTCCCGCGATCCGCCGAAGGCGGGAGTGGCCGCCGCGTCGGGCGGCAATCACGGCGCCGCGGTCGCCTATGCCGCCGGAAAGCTCGGCGTGCCCGCGCGCATCTTCGTTCCCACGATCGCGTCGCCGGCGAAGATGCAGCGCATCCGCGACTATGGCGCCGAGCTGGTGGTCGGCGGGGAGCGCTATGCCGACGCGCTCGCGGCCAGCGAGGAATGGGTAGCGCATTCCGGTGCGATGCCGGTGCATGCCTACGACCAGCCCGAGACCCTGCTGGGCCAGGGCAGCCTCGGCGCCGAGCTGGACGAGCAGCGGGCCGGCATCGACACGCTCCTGGTCGCGGTCGGCGGCGGCGGGCTGATCGGCGGGATCGCCGCCTGGTTCGAAGGCCGGGTGAAAGTGATCGGGGTCGAGCCCGAGCTGGCGCCGACGCTCGCCATGGCGCTGGCCGCGGGCCGGCCGGTCGATGCGCCGATGGGCGGCATCGCCGCGGATTCCCTTGCCCCGCGCCAGGTCGGCCGGCTCATGTTCCCGATCGCGCAGCGCTGGGTGGACCACGTCGTGCTGGTGACCGACGACGCGATCCGCGCCGCGCAGAGGAGCTTGTGGTCGGCGGCGCGAATCGTGGCCGAGCCCGGCGGCGCGGCCGCCTTTGCCGCACTGGCCTCGGGTCGATATCGGCCGGCGCCGGGCGAGCGGGTCGGCGTGCTGGTCTGCGGGGGCAATACCACCGCGGTGGACTTCGACCGGTAGCGGGAGGAAGAGTCATGTTCGAGGGATTCCGCCGCGCGGTCCGCGATGTCGACGGCATCGCCATCAATCACGTCGTGGGCGGTAGCGGACCGCCCGTGCTGCTTCTCCACGGCTATCCGCAGAATCTGGCCATGTGGGCAAGAGTCGCACCCTTGCTCGCGGCGAAGTTCACCCTGGTCTGCGCGGATCTGCGCGGCTACGGCGATTCGGCCAAGCCGCACTGCGCGCCCGATCGCTCGAACTACGCATTCCGCGCCATGGCGGCCGACCAGGCCGGTCTGATGCGCGCGCTCGGATTTTCGCGCTTCCATGTCGTCGGCCACGATCGCGGCGGGCGCACGGTGCACCGGCTCGCGCTCGACCATCCGGACGCGGTGCTTTCGCTCACCGTCATGGACATCGCGCCCACCTACAAGATGTTCATGGAGGCGGACCGGCATCTCGCGCAAGTCTACTGGCACTGGTTCTTTCTCTCGCAGCCCGAGCCGTTTCCCGAGCGGCTGATCGGCGCCGACCCGGACTTCTTCTATGAGAATTCGATGGCCGGCTGGGGTGCCGCGCGGCTGGGCGATTTCGATCCCGAGATGCTGGCCGAATATCGCCGCTGCTGGCGCGATCCGTCGATGATCCACGGCTCCTGCTCGGACTATCGCGCGGCCGCGACCATCGACCTCGAACATGACGCGGCGGATATCGGCCGCAAGGTCGCCTGCCCCGCGCTGGCGCTGTGGGGCACCGGCGGCACCATGGTCCGCCGCTTCGATCTTGCCGCGGCTTGGCGGGAGCGTTGCGCCGATCTGCGCGACGCGCGCGGCATCCCGGGCGGACATTTCTTCATCGACCAGTCGCCAAGCGAGACCGCACAGGCGCTGGTTGGGTTCTTGGACGCTTATAGCACCTAAAGCTGCTCCAACGTTGCGTAAGCTGCCCACACGACCGCAAAGCGTGCGGAATTTGGCGCTGTACAGGTCATACAATTATTAGTATGCTACTGTGGTTCTTATAGGTAGCAAACTTAGGCAAATTGATCAACGCGACTCGTTGAAAGTGGGAGGAAAAATGCCCCACGTCAGAGCGAAACACAGGCAGACAGCTACACTTCGGGAGTGGCAACAGAAGCTACGCGCAATCTACCCCAATAAACACATGTCTCCCGATTATATTATGACCCATATATATACAAAATGTAGCATAATTGGAAAAGAAATAATCAGAGATCGCCGTGCGCTCAAGTTAAATGACGCAATAATTGGCTATTTTGCATGGATCATGTCGATGTGCTCGCATTTCGAGATTGAGATCGACGAGGCATTTGTTGGGCGTTTTCCTGAAATGTGCCCCTATTGTCTATTCCAGACCTGCCAATGCGACTCTTACGGGGCGGAATATCACGATGCGGTTACGAAGAGGCCGCCGGCGGAGCAGGAGCGGATGGAGCAATTAGAGCAGGCCTATACCGTACTTATTCGCAGCGAAATTAGTCTCCCGTGGTTCGTGCGGACTATAAGCAAGATTTATCCGTCCAATCGCACTTTGCTCAAGAGGACCGGGCATACCTACGTAGTCGCCAAATTTCTGGAGGAAGGCGGCGAGCTGCACCGCGCCTATAGCGGATTCATGCAGAAGCGTGGTCACAAAGATGCGATCGCTACGGAAGTGGCTGATTTGTCAGCCTGGGTGGCCTCTTGCTGGGACCTCGATTCCGAAGGCTTCGACATTGATGGCCAGATGGCTCTGCGGTTTCGCGACGGCTGTCCTATCTGCAAATCCAAACCTTGCGAGTGTCCGCGCTACGCGATTACTCCTGGCGAAGAAGAATTGATACTGCAAATCGAAGAGGGATTGCGAGCGCTGCGCGAGGCAAAGGTCGGCGATCCAATAGAGATCGACAAGGCATTGGCCGAAACGTCGGAGGCGCGTTCACGTGGTCAACACGTACCGGGAGAAAGCTGGTTTCGCCGAGCCTCCGACATTGTGATCAAACTGCAAAAGGTCTCAGGCACGGCAGTCGAGGTGATCAAGACGGCCCGTAACATTCAGCTAGCGCTCGAGATGCTTCACACGATGATCGGCTCCTGATTTTATCCTTCGCTGTCGGTATCCAGCGTGACGGCGAGAGGTGACAGTGGCCTCGGCCAAACGGCGATGGGATCGCACCTCAATTGGAGGGATGCCCAAGTTTTCGGTCCACTTCCGCCAGAATGAGCCGTTGTACATCGGGTACACTTCCCGCTGCAGAGACGACTACACAACGGCTAGGATTCTGTTCGGCTATCTCCAAGAATCCTTTCCGCAGGCGTTCGTGGAAGGCGCGAGTCATTCGCTCGAATCGTCCCTCACCCCCGCCTCGGGCTGCCCGTAGCAAGCCACCGTCGTCGGACGACGGTTCCTCTCGGAAGGACAGCGCGCCCTGATCCGACGCTCGCCGAAGTCCCTCATCAACCGGCAAATCGAGAATCAACGTGAGGTCAGGCTCGAACTTGCCAGCCGCTATCTGGTACAGCTGCCGCAGAACCTGCTGGGATTCTCTGTGACCGTAGCCTTGGTACGCAATCGTCGAATCCGCGAACCGATCAGAAATCACCCAGGTGCCTCGCTTCAAGGCCGGCCAAATAGTCACGCGAAGATGCTCGTGGCGTGCCGCGGTCAGCAGCAGAGCTTCCGTGATGACATCCCAGCGTTCGGGGTCCCCCTCCACCAGAAGCCTGCGTATGTGCTCCGCCCCCGGCGAGCCGCCGGGCTCGCGGGTGGTGATCACGTCGATGCCGCGTTTGCGAAGCGCTTCCGCCAGCAGGCGCACCTGCGTCGACTTGCCGACCCCCTCGCCGCCCTCGAAGGTGATGAAGCGTCCGGCCGCCACGTTCTAGCCGCCGCCCATGCCGAGCACGTGCCTGGCCGCGGCGACGATTCGGCCGACCAAGCCGAGCCGCTCCACCTCGGCCCCGGCAACCAGCGGCAGCGATTGATCGCCGATGCCGGGGATCGAGACGGTCAGCGTGCCCTCCTTCGCTCCCTTGGCGATGGGCGCGGCGATCGGCGCGTCGAAGGTCGCCGTCACCTCCATGTCGCCGGCCCCCGCGCGCGGCACGGTGGCGAGCACGTCGCTCTCCACGATCAGCGGCACGGAGGGCCGTCCGCCCAGCCATACATCGGCGTCCACCACGATCTCGCCGGCCTTGAACAGATGCTTGTCCTCGAAGGTGCGGAACGCCCATTCCATCAGCTGCTGCGATTCGTCGGCCCGCGCCTTCACCGAGGGCAAACCGTTCACCACCACGATCACCCGCCGGCCGTCGCGCAACGCCGAGCCGGTGAGCCCGTAGCCGCCATCGTCGGTGTGGCCGGTCTTCAGCCCGTCGGCGCCCTCGACATTGCGGTAGAACAGCGGATTGCGATTGTCCTGCGCGATGTTGTTGAAGGCGAATTTGCGCTCGTCGAACATCGCATAATATTCGGGAAAGTCCTTGATCAGGCGCGCGGCGAGCGTGGCGAGATCGCGCGCGGTCATCAGATGGCCGGGTTCGGGCACCCCGCTCGCGTTCTTGAAGCTGCTATGGAGGAGGCCGATTTCGCGGCCCTTCTTGGTCTCCTCGGCGGCGAATGCCTCCTCGCTTCCCGAAATTCCCTCGGCGAGCACGGAGCAGGCGTCGTTGCCCGACTGCACGATCACGCCGCGCATCAGATCCTCGACCGAGACCATCGCGTGGACCGGCAGGAACATCAGCGACTCGGAGGTCTTATAGTGCCTCTTCCACGCGGTCTCGCTTACCGGCAGCTTGTCGGAGAGTTTGAGGCTGCCCTTCTTGAGCCGGTCGAAGACCATGTAGACGGTCATCAGCTTGCTCATCGACGAGGGCACCATTTCCTCGTCGGCATTCTTGTCCAGCAAGACTGCGCCGGTATTGAAGTCAACCACGATCGCCTGCCGCGCGGCGGTGGTGATGGTGTCGGCGCGTGCCGCGCTCAATCCGGCGGCGAAGAGCACGGCGCAGAGGGCGATGCGGATTCGGCTGGGTGCGAAGCGAGGCGCGGCGGGCATTGGCTCACGTCCGGTGGTCATGTCGGTCGGGTAGCGCGGGCGAAGGCGGCGGATGGATCTCTCAATCCACCACGATCCGAGCCTGGGGATAGCCGTAGGCGATGACTTTCTCAAGCAGCAAATCCGCGTCGTCGACCGAGGCGATCGGCCCGATGCGCACGCGGAACAGCGTCTGGCCCTTGGCATCGACCTGCGTCACCGTGGTCGGACCGATCGCGGAAAGCCGTGCGCGCAGACGGTTCGCATTGTCGAACAGGGCGAACGCGCCGGCCTGGATGTAGAGTTGGGTAGCTTTGACCGGCACCACCGTCACCTGCTGCTTGGCCAGCTGTGGCGGATCGTAGGCGGGAGGAGGCGGCGGCGGCGCGGTCTCGGCCTTCGGCGGCGGGCCGGAGGCGGGCAGCGCGACCGGCTTCGGCTTGTCGGCGCTGCCGGGCGCGGGCAGCGTCTCGGCCTGGACGGTGGCGCGCGGCACCGCGTCCGCCTGCACGATCTCGGTTCCCTGGATGCCCTTCAGTCGCATCGCCAGCTCGCGGCTCTCTTCGGCCAAGATCTGCACGCGCACCCGCGCGGTGCCCTGACCGACGAAGCCAAGAAGCTGCGCGGCGCGGCGCGACATGTCGATGATCCGGTTGTGCACGTAGGGGCCGCGATCGTTGATCCGCACCACCAGTTCGCGCCCGTTCTCCAGGTTGGTCACCCGCACGATGCACGGCATGGGCAGCGTGCGGTGCGCCGCCGAGATCGCGTTCTGGTCGAAGATTTCGCCGTTCGCCGTGAACTTGCCGTGGAAGTCGGGGCCGTACCAGGACGCGATGCCGGTCTCGTCGTAATTGTAGTCCTCGGCCGGGTAGTACCAGACGCCGTTGATCTGGTAAGGGTCGCCGATCTTGTAGGTCCCGCCCTTCGGCACCGGCGCGGCCTCGGCCGGCTTCTCGGGCGGCGTCTCGATTTCCTTGACCGCGACCGAGGCGAGTTCGGTCTCCGAGCAGCGGGCGAGCAGAACCCCGCCTGCCAGCACCAGCAGCAGGCGCAGGGCAACCCGTTGCGGCGTCAACATTTTGTGGGCGTCCGTCCCCAACGCAGCAGATATGGTAGGTTATCGGGTCGCGAGCCGGTCGGCAAGAGTCCCCGCCGCGACCGCGAAGAAGACCGAGCGGTTCCACGTCATCAGCGCCCGGAAATTATCGTAGACCAGGTAGGGCGGACCGTCGCCCGCGCCCTTCGCCGAATCCGCGCGTACGAGCGAGGCGCGCATCGCGCTCTTGGGCAGCGGCTTGCCGTCAGCTGCGCGCACGCCGAGCGCGGACCATTCGTCGACCGTCTTGCGGAGATCGAGGCCGAACAGCGAGGGATCGAGATGTGCGGAGAGACGTACGCGACGGCCCCAGCCCTCGTCCGTCTTCCAGCCGATGCCGGCGAGATAGTTGGCGGTGGAAGCAAAGACATCGGCCGGGCGAGTCCAGATATCGGGCGGTCCGGCACCGTCCCAACTCTTCGCGTAATGCAGATAGGTCGATGGCATGAACTGGCACTGGCCCATCGCGCCGGCCCAGGAGCCGATCATGCGTTCGGGCTTGGCGCCGCGGTCGATCATTTCGAGCGCGTTGAAAAGCTCGGTGCGGAAATAGGCGGCGCGGCGTCCGTCATAGGCCAGCGAGGCCAGCGCGGCGACGACCGGAAACCCGCCGGTGACCTTGCCGAAATCCGTCTCCACGCCCCAGAGGGTGACGATGTATTTCGCCGGCACTCCGTAGCGGCTGACGACGGCCCCGAGCAAGGGTCGGTTCTCGGCGAGGAGCTGCCTCCCCTCCTCCACCCTGCGCGCATTGACCACCTTGGCCAGATATTGCTGGAACGACAGGGTGAATTCCGGCTGACGGCGATCGAGCTCGATCACCTTGTCGATCGGCGCGATGCCGTCGAGCGCGCCGAGCGCGGCATCGTGCAGACCGCGCTCGCGCGCCTCCTGCTTCACCCCCTCGATCCAATGCGCGAAGTCGGGCCGATCCTGCGCCCGGGCGGGAACGAGTCCGGCGCCGAGCGCGAGCCCGAGGCTCGCCCAAGCCAGGGCGCGTCCGAGCGCGATCATGGCGGCAGCGGTATGAACTCGGTCTCGCCGGGAATGCGCGGGAAGGACTGCTCGCGCCAGGCGGTCTTGGCGCGTTCGATGCGCTCGCGCGACGAGGAAACGAAATTCCAGTAGAGGTGCCGCTCGCCGTCCAGCGGTTCGCCGCCGAACAGCACCGCGCGCACCGGGCCGCGCGGGGTCAGGGTCACCTGCGCGCCCGCGCGCGGCACGATCAGGCGCGGGGCCTGGATTTGCATTCCCGCCACCTCGACCGTGCCGGAAGCGAGCTGGACCGCGCGGTCGGTATCGGCCGCCGGTATGGCGACCGGAACGCCGTCGGCCAGCATCAGCTCGGCGAGCAAGGTTCGGCTCGCGGTCGGAACCGGCGAACGCCGCCCCTCCAGCTCGCCCAGCACGAGGCGCAGCCGACCGCCGGGCAGATCGAATTCGGGCAGGTCGGCGGCGTCCGCGTGGACGAAGCTCGGCTCGCTCTCTTCGGCCGCCAGCGGCAGTCCCACCCAGAATTGCATGCCAAACAAGGGATAGGCGCGGTCGCGCAGCTCGGCCGGCCTGCGCTCGGAATGCACTATGCCGCGCCCGGCGGTCATCCAATTGACCGCGCCGGGCCGGATCGCCCGCACCGAGCCGATGCTGTCGCGGTGCAGGACCTCGCCGGCGAAAAGATAGGTCACGGTGGCGAGGCCGATATGCGGATGCGGGCGGACATCGATGTCCATCTCGGGCCGCACCTCGATGGGCCCCATCTGGTCGAGGAACACGAAGGGCCCCACTGTGCGGCGCTCGATCACCGGCAGCATGCGCTGGACCGTCAGCCCGCCACCGAGGTCGCGTAGATGCGGCCCCAGAATATGCTCGATGCCGGAACCCGCCGGCGCGGCAGTATCGTAACTGCTCGGCATCTTGCCTCCGCGTCCCCGCGCCACTAGCCACAACGCGGCAACGCCCGCAAGCGTCCCGCGTTCATGCCTCGGCCTCGAACAGCACGAGACGGTCCCCTTCGCGTACCCGGTCGCCGGCGCGAAAGCAGACCCGCGTCACCTTGCCGGGAGAAGGGGCGCGGATCACATGCTCCATCTTCATCGCCTCGAGGATAACGAGCGGGGCGCCGCGTTCGACACGCGCGCCCTCGACCGCCGGCGCGGCAATCACCACGCCCGGCATCGGCGCGGTCAGGCGGCCCGGCCCGTCGCCCTGCATCGCCTCGCTGGCGAGCGGATCGTCGAGGCGCAGGCGAAACGCGCCCCGCGGCGAATGGAGCCAGATCGCGTCGGCCTCGCGCACCGCCATCGCGGTCAGCGAGCTTCCGTCGATCTCCGCCTCGATATGCGCGGAATCGACACGTCGACCCCGGACGAAGGACTCGCCGCCGGGCAGGCCAAGACGATACCCGTCGCGGGCGAAGTGGATCGCGATCGGCACGCTACGTGCGCCGTCGCGCAGTCGAATGTTTGCATGCGCCCCGCCGTTCGCCTGCCACCCATCCGGTATTGACCATGGCGAGGCCGGCGCATCTATTGCCGGCGCCCGTTCGAAAATCGCGGCGAGGACCGCCAGCGCCAGCGTCGCATCGTCCGCCAGCGCGGCTTCCGGGGCGAGTTCGCCGATGTGGCGCGCGACGAATCCGGTATCGACCGGGCCGGCGGCGAATTGCGGGTGACGCAGCACCCGCGCGAGAAAGGCGAGATTGTTGGCCACGCCGGCCATTTCGCAGGTGTCGAGCGCTTCCGCCAAGCACCGCACCGCCACGGCGCGGTCGCGATCCCATACGATCAGCTTGGCGAGCAGCGGATCGTAGTGGGACGAGACGCGGTCGCCCTCCTCCACGCCCGAATCGATGCGCAGATTCAGCGGGACGGCCGGCCAGGCAAGGCGCAGCAACCTTCCCGCGGCGGGAAGAAATCCCCGCTCCGCATCCTCGGCATAGATCCGCGCCTCGACCGCATGACCTTCGGCCCTCACTTCGTTCTGCCGCAGGGGCAGCCGCTCGCCCGCCGCGACGCGCAGCTGCCACTCGACCAGGTCGAGGCCAGTGATCGCCTCGGTGACCGGATGCTCGACCTGAAGCCGCGTGTTCATCTCCATGAAATAGAAGGCGTCGCCCTCGACCAGGAACTCGACGGTGCCCGCGCCGACATAGCCCACCTCCCGCGCCGCGGCGACGGCCGCTTCGCCCATCGCGCGGGCTAGCCCCGGCGACAAGCCGGGCGCCGGGGCTTCCTCGATCACCTTCTGATGCCGGCGCTGCGCCGAGCAGTCGCGCGTCAACAAGTGGATGCAGTTGCCATGCGTGTCCGCGAATACTTGCACCTCGACGTGGCGTGCACGCGAGAGGTGCTTCTCGACCAGAAGCGTAGCATCGCCGAAGGCGGCCCGCGCCTCGCGCCGCGCCGCCTCCATCGCATCGGCGAAATCCGCCGCCGCGGCCACTGTGCGCATTCCCTTGCCGCCGCCGCCGGCCGAAGGCTTGATGAGCACCGGAAATCCGATGCGCGCGGCTTCCCGCGCCAGCCGCGCCGGTTCCTGGTCCGCGCCATGATAGCCGGGGATCAGCGGAATGCCCGCCGCCTCCATCCGGCGCTTGGCGGCGGCCTTGTCGCCCATCGCCCGGATCGCCCCCGGCGGAGGGCCGACGAACACGATTCCGGCGCCCGCGCAGGCTTCGGCGAAGTCCGCGTTCTCGGCCAGAAATCCGTAGCCCGGGTGGATGGCTTCGGCTCCGCTGGTGCGCGCCGC
>JASHSH010000428.1 GCA_030040955.1 Rhodospirillales bacterium | reverse complement strand
TCGCGCCGGCCGCGAGCGTGCCTGCCCCCACCGCCGCCCCGCGGCCGGTCGAGGCGCGGGCGGCCGCGCCGGCTCCCTCGCCGGTGCAGAATTTCCGGTTCTTCGACAACCGGCAGAAATATCTGATGTTCGTGAACACCTGCAGCGAGAAATGGGTGATCGCGGACCGGGTCGCGCTCGAGCTCGCCAGCATCCATCCGCGTCCGCCCGCGGTGCGCATGTTCGACGCCGGAGTCGGCGACGGCACCGTGCTCACCCGCGTGCTGCGCTCGATGCACCAGCGCTTCCAGTGGATGCCGCTCTACGTGGTCGGCAAGGAGATCAGTCTCGAGGATGTGCGGCTCGCGCTGGAGAAGATGCCCGACCGCTTCCACGAGCATCCGGCGACGGTGCTGGTGTTCACCAACATGTACTACGCCGAGGCGCCGTGGCTGGCCCCGGCCTCGGTCACCGCGGCGACCAGCATGGTCTGGCGCGAGGTCGCGCTCCGCGGCGACACCGCGGCCGAGTTCGACCAGCAGATCAGCGAGCTGCGTCCGTTCCTGGCCGAGAACTGGCGGGCCAATGTCAGCAAGAAGACCGGCAACCCGATCTACGAGAAGCCGGTGGTGCTGGTGCTCTACCGCCAGGACCACGAGTTCCTGCTCAACGGCATCCTGCCCCGGCGCGGCGCGGTGCGCGCCGACTACGATCTGGTCATCGCCTCGCAGCCCTACCGCGCGCGGGCGCCGCTCGAATTCAAGGCCGGCCGGGTGATCGCGCCTTTGGTGCGCGGACTCGCCCCGGGCGGGCGCCTGATCGGCATCCATTCCTGGGGCAACGATCCGGGTCTCGAGGTGATCCGCCAGGTTTGGCCGGACGAGGCGCCGTTCCAGACCGACCGCCATATGCTGCTCAAGGCGGTCAAGGCCGAGCTCGGCAAGCAGGCGCGCATCTACAATTTCAACGCCAACGCCGACGCCCGCGCGCTGTTCCGCTACGACATGCACACGCTGCCCAACGAGATCGACGCCGAGGGCGCGCAGATCGGCACCTCGACCCTGCTCGCGGCCTGGAACGCGGCCACCTATGTCGCGCAGATCGAGGATCACCGGCTGATCGAGGCGATGAGCCAGAACCGCTATCTCGACGCCACCCGCAAGGTGCTGGGCGCGCATGGCAGCCTGTGGTTCTGGGACGAATCCTTCGTCGTCTCGCGCAAGCGCGGCCTGGGCTGAGGCGATGGAGACGCAGGCCGACCTCGTGCTCGCCGAGCCGGCACCCGCCGCCCGTCTGGCGCGCTCGTTCTCGACCGAGGTGACCGCGCACGACGCTCGGGCCGCCGAGGTCTGCCGCGACTCGTTACCCGCCGGAACCTCGGTCTATGTCGCGCTGGTTCCCGGCGTGCATCACCTTCGCCTGCTCGCCGCCGCGGCCGAACTGGCCAAGGCGGGATTCAATCCGGTGCCGCATGTCGTGGCGCGCAGCATCGCCAGCTACACGCAGGCGCGCGACCTGCTTGCCCGCCTGGCCGGCGAGGCGGGAGTGACGCGCGCCCTCCTGGTCGGCGGGGACATCGACCGTCCGGCGGGACCGTTCTGGTCGAGCTATCAGCTGCTGGAGACCGAGCTGTTCGCCAAATCCGGCATCGGGCGGATCGGGCTGGCCTGCTACGCCGAGGCGCATCCGCGCATCGCCGCGCAAACGCTGGAGACCGCGCTCGCCGCCAAGCTCGATCTCGCCCGGCGCCAGGGATTGGCGACCTGGCTGGTCACCCAATTCTGCTTCGAGCCGGAGCCGATCCTGCGCCGCGTCGAGGCGCTGCGCGCCGCCGGCATCGGCGTGCCCGTGCGCGTCGGCCTGGCCGGGCCGGCCGATCGGCGGACCTTGTGGAAATACGCGCTCCACTGCGGCATCGGCAATTCGATTCGCGCGCTGGGCACGCGGGTGGACGTGATCGGCAATCTGCTGTTGCGCGATTCCCCCGATCCGGTGCTCGACGGCGTGGCCAAGGCCGCGGCCGACGATGCGCGGCTCGGCATCGAGGGAATCCATGTATTCGCTTTCGGCGGCGTGGCGGCTACCGCGCGCTGGCTCGACACCGTCCGTGCCCGCTCCCTGGCGCGGACCGGGGCCGAGGGCCGCGCATGAAATCCCAGCCGCCGGGCGCCGCGCCCAGGGCCGACTCCTCCCCGGCTTCGGGCGCGGCGCCGCCGCCGACCTTCCTGGTCACGCTCGACTGCCGCGACCGCATCGGCATCGTGGCGGCGGTGTCGCGCTTCCTGGTCGAGCATGCCTGCAACATCGTCGACAGCGCCCAGTTCGGCGATCCGGACAACGGGCGGTTCTTCCTGCGCACGGTGTTCCGGCCCACCGCCGGCGCCGGCCTCGACGGGCTGCGCGCCGCCTTCGCGCCGATCGCCGCCGAGTTCGGCATGGAGGTCAACTTCCACGATCTGGGCGAGCGCGTGCGCACGTTGATCATGGCCTCGCGCTTCGGCCATTGCCTGAACGACCTGCTGTTCCGCTGGCAGATCGGCGCACTGCCGATCGACGTGCGCGCGATCGTCTCGAACCACACCGACTTCGCGTCCGTCGCCGCCAACGCCGGCATTCCATTCCACCACCTGCCGGTGACCGAGACGTCCAAGGCGGCGCAAGAGAAGGCGCTCGACGGCATCGTCGAGCGCGAGCGGGTGGAGCTGGTGGTGCTCGCCCGCTACATGCAAGTGCTGTCGCCGGCGATGTGCGCGCGCATGCGCGGGCGGATCATCAACATCCACCATTCCTTCCTGCCGAGCTTCAAGGGGGCTTCGCCCTACCGCCAGGCGCATGCCAGGGGGGTAAAGCTGATCGGCGCGACCGCGCATTACGTGACCGAGGATCTCGACGAGGGACCGATCATCGAGCAGGGTGTCGAGCGCGTGAGCCACGGACTTTCGGCGGCCGATTTCGCCGCCGTGGGGCGCGACGTCGAATCGCTGGTGCTGGCGCGGGCGGTGAAATGGCATGCCGAGCGTCGCGTGCTGCTGAACGGCCGCCGCACGGTGGTATTTCCGTGACCGGCTCTCGGCCCGTCGCCACGGCGCCGAATGCCGTTGGGACGCGTCCCAACGGCCCACAGCCCTGTCGGGGCCGCCGCACCGCCGCCGGCCCGCAAGAAAGTGATTTTTCGATGACCCGATTTCACCTACCATCATCGCCGCGCGGGGCGGGTCCGCAAGGACCGTTCCGCGGGTAGGGGAGTCCAAGAAACGGCCGGGCCGCGTCCGCCTGCATCCGTGGCGGAACGGCCCGCCGACATCTTCCCCGGCGATGCGAACTCTTCCGGCGGTTGGCGCCGGGACCGCGGGCCGCGCTCGTCCGGCGGGCTCGCCAATTGAAGAACCCGGTCGCGGGGACCGATCGGGCGCGCAACGGAGCAACAGGGAGGTATCCATGCTGAAGTACCAACTGCTGGCCGGCGCGGCCGTCATCGGCCTCGTCGCGCAATTCGCCATCAGCGGCGCGGGGCACGCCGACATGGCCAAGGTCGATCTCGCCCCCAACAAGCTGGGCACCGCGGCCGACATGTGGCCGATCTCGAAGGTGTGCGGCACCAAGAAGATCAAGGTCGCCTTCGCCGACGGCTGGGGCGGCAACTACTGGCGCCACATCACCCGCGGCGAGTTCGAGGACGAGGCGTCGAAGTGCCCGAACATCACCGAGGCGCGCTACACCGACGGCGAGGGCGACGCCTCCAAGCACATCAGCGACATCCAGGCCCTGGTCGCGCAGCATTTCGACGTGATCGTCGTGTTCGCCGACACCGGCGAGGCCGTGCTCAAGGAGCTGCGCAAGGCGACCCAGGCCGGCGTCGCGGTCGTGCCCTTCACCACCGGCGACGCGCCGTTCGGCGAGATGGGCAAGGACTACACGGTCCGCGCCACCGAGAGCCAGATCGAGCTCGGCAAGCTCGAAGCCGCGTGGATGGTCAAGACGCTCGGCGGCAAGGGCAACGTGATCGTCGACGGCGGCTTCCCCGGCAATCCGATGACCACCTCGCAGGCGGTCGGCTGGAAGGACGTGTTCGCCAAGAGCCCGGGCATCAAGGTTCTCGAAGGCCCGGTCGACACCAACTGGGATCCGGCGCTGGCGCAGAAGCTGACCGCCGCCGAGATCGCCAAATATGGGCAGATCGACGGCATCATCGCCGAGACCACGGGCCCGATCCGGGCCTTCCAGGCGGCGGGCAAGCCGATCCCGGCCTATTTCGGCCAGGAGCTCAACGATCTGAGCTGCCTGTGGGCCGACAATCACGACAAGAATCCGTCGTTCAAGCTGGCCACCGCCAGCGCGCACACCTGGCTGATCCGCCTGGCGCTGCGCAAGGGCGTGGCCGCGGCCGAGGGCATCAACGACACCGAGCCGAGCCTGGTCAAGCTCGACATCCTGGAGGACAGCACCTCGTCGGACAGCAAGCTCGCGGTGACGTGCGACAAGAGCCTGCCGATGGATTCGATCTATCGGTCGTCGATGTTGACGAAAGACAAGATCCAGAAGCTGCTGGCGAAGTAGCCGGCGGCCGCGCGATGGGAGCCTGAGGGCGGTTCGGTCGGTATCCGGCATGGCCGAATCGAGCACGCCGCCCTCAAGTTCCCTTCTTCGCCTCCTGGGCCTCGGCGAGGACGGGCGTCGCGTCTCGCATGTGACGAAATCCGTCTTCGCCACGGCCGTGCTTCTCGTGCTCGGCGGGCTGATCGCGCCGAGCACGGTTTCCTCCGGCGCGATCATGACCATGCTGCCCTTCGTGGCGATCCTCGCGGTCGCCTCGATCGGCCAGCATGTCGTGATTCAGCAGCGCGGGCTCGATCTCTCGGTCGCCGGGGTGATGTCGCTCGCCGGCGTGTTCGTGACCGCCTTTCCCGGGCTCGAAGCGGGGCCCTGGGAGACGCTGAAATACATCCTGCTCACCCTGCTCATGGGCGCCGGCGTCGGCGTCGTGAACGGGCTGGTGGTGACGCTGCTGCGGGTGCCCGCCCTAGTGACGACCATCGGCGTCAACTCGCTGCTGTTCGGCGCCACCCAGTTCATCTCGGGCGGCTTCGCCCAGCAGGCGCCGCCGCCGTTGAACGCGTTCGGCGTCGGCCTGTTCCTCGGCATCCCCGACACGATCTGGGTGCTGGCCGTGATTGCCGGGCTTTGCTCGTTCGCGATCGCGCGCACGCCGATCGGCCGTCGTTTCGTCGCGATCAGCGTCAATCCGGCCGCCGCGCTCGCGGTCGGCATCCGGCTCGATGCCTACCGCGTCGCCACCTACGCGCTCGCCGGGTTTTGCTATGCCGCGGCCGGGGTGTTGCTGGCGGGATATCTGCTTTCGCCCACCATATTCTGCGGCCTGCCCTATCTGCTCGCCTCGGTCGCCTCGGTCGTGGTCGGCGGCAATTCGATCGGCGGCGGGGCGCGGGGCAGCGTGATCGCCACCGTGGTCGGCGCCTTCTTCCTGACCTATCTCGGCCAGCTCGTGCTGTCGGTCGGCTTCTCGACCTCGGCGCAGGACGTGGTGCAGGCGCTGATCGTGGTCGGCAGCGTGGCCCTGCCCGAGGCCGCGCGCCGCTTGCGCCCCGCCTAGGGCTCGTGTCACATCGGGCCAGCGGCCCGCGAAGGCGCCGAGGGGAACGCCAAGACAGCGCATGTATCGGTCATACGAAACCGGCGAGCTGGAACGGCCGGCCGCGATTCTGCCGGTGGGACCGATCATGCAGTTGCGCGGCCTGCGCAAGAGCTACGGCGCGGTGCGGGCGCTGAAGGACGCCGACCTGCTGATCCGGCCGGGCGAAATCCACGCCATCGTCGGCGAGAACGGAGCCGGCAAGTCGACGCTGATCGGCATCGCGGCCGGCGTGATCCCGGCCGACGCCGGCACCATCCGTTTCGACGGCGAGAACATCTACGGTCCCAACCCGACACGCATCCGCGAGCTTGGCATCTCGGTCACCTTCCAGCACCCGGCGCTGGCGCCCGACCTCTCGGTGCTCGAAAATCTCCAGCTCGCCGCCCCGCATCTCAAGGGCGCGCGCGCGACCGACGAGGCGGAGCGGGTGCTGTTCTCGGTGGCGGCCGAGGCGAACCTGGTGCCGCTCGACCGCCAGGTGCGGGACCTGAATCTGGCGCAGCAGCATATCGTCGAGATCGCCCGCGCCCTGATCACCCGGCCGCGCGTGCTGTTCTTCGACGAGCCGACCGAGCCGTTCCAGCAGGCCGATGTGCGCAAGCTGTTCGACCGCATCAAGACGCTGCGATTGGACGGCGTCGCCATCGTCTACGTCTCGCACCGGCTGCACGAGATCGACGAGCTGGCCGACCGCATCTCGGTGATGCGCGACGGCGAAATCATCGACAGCCGCCCGGCCGGCGAGATCACCGCCGCCGAGGTGGTCACCCTGATCGCCGGCCGCCCGCTCGGCCAGCTGTTTCCGCCCAAGGCGCGTGCGCCGGGCGAGACGGCAATCGAGGTGCGGGGACTGAGCGGAGCCGGCTTCGAGTCGGTGGATATGAGCGCGCGGGCGGGCGAGATCGTCGGCATCACCGGCGTGGAGGGCGAGGGCCAGCGGCAGTTCCTGCGCGCGGCCGCCGGCGTGGAGCGGCGCCGTTCGGGCGCGGTCCAGGTGCGCGGCGAGCCGGTGCGAGGGACGCGAAGCTGGGCGGCGCGCCGCGCCGGCATCGGCTTCGTCTCCGACGACCGCCACGCCGAGGGGCTGTTCCTGTCGCTATCGCTGCGCGAAAATCTTGGCATCGGTTTTCTCGACCGCGTCGCCCGGCTCGGCGTGGTCGACCGCGCCAAGGAATCGGAGCGGGCGCGCAGCGTGATCGAGCAGCTGCGCGTGCGGACCGAATCGATCGAAACCCCGGTCGGCGAACTGTCCGGCGGCAACCAGCAGAAGGTGCTGATCGGCCG
>JASHSH010000427.1 GCA_030040955.1 Rhodospirillales bacterium | reverse complement strand
ACTGCCGTTGCGCTCGATGTCGGGTCACGCCGACCTGCTGGTGCCCGAGACGGTGAATCTCGACAGCACGGTCAGTACCCAGGCGTACCGGGTGGGCATGCAGGCTGACGGGCACGAGGTCGACCTTCAGGCGGCATGGACCCTGCCGTTGCAGCAGGGCGTCTCGCTGGTCAACGGCGTCCTGGTGCGCAACGACCCCGACAATATCCGCGGCGCCACGCCCGAGGGCGTGCTCGCCACCCGCATCGACATCCGCTTCTAGCGCCGACTCCGGCCGGGACGGGCGGTTGCGCGCGCCCCTGCGGCGTGGCAGAAACGGCCGCATCGCTCCGCATCTTCGTGAGGATCATGCACAATCGCGTGCGCAAATGCGTCTTCCCCGTGGGCGGCATGGGCACCCGATTTCTTCCGGCCACCAAGGCGATGCCCAAGGAGATGCTGCCGGTGGTCGACAAGCCGCTCATCCAGTACGCGGTCGAGGAGGCGCAGGCGGCCGGCATCGAACACTTCATCTTCGTCACCGGGCGCGGCAAGACCGCGCTCGAGGATCATTTCGACTACGCGCCCGAGCTCGAGCGCACGCTGCGCGAACACGGCAAGGACGCGGACATCGAGAGGGTCCGCTCCTGGATGCCGAAATCGGGGCAGATTTCGTTCACCCGGCAGCAGGAACCGCTTGGTCTCGGCCACGCGGTGTGGTGCGCGCGCGACCTGGTCGACGAAGAGCCGTTCGCCGTCGTGCTGCCCGACGATCTGATCCTCGCGGAGACCCCCTGCCTCGCGCAGCTTGTCCAAGCGCATGCCAAGGTGGGCGGGCACGTGGTCGCGGTCGCCGATGTGCCGCGCGAGCAGACGCGGCGCTACGGCGTGCTCGACATCGAGAGCGACGATGGAATGCTCGCCCGCGCGCGCGGACTGGTCGAGAAGCCCGCGCCCGAGGACGCGCCGTCGACGCTGACCATCATCGGCCGCTACATCCTCGACCCCGGCGTGTTCGAGCATCTCGACCGCCAGATCAAGGGCGCGGGCGGCGAAATCCAGCTCACCGACGCGATCGCGCGCACCATCGGTCGCGTCTCGTTCCACGGGCTGCGCTTCGCCGGCCGCCGGTTCGATTGCGGCGACAAGGTGGGCTGGCTGCACGCCAACCTGTCCTTCGCGCTCAACCGGCCGGACATGCGCGACCAGGTCGCCGCGTTTCTCGCGGAGTTCGGCTGAGCCGGGCGCCGGAGGGGTCCGGATGGGCGGGTTGCCCTTTTTCTTCTACGGCACCCTGATGGACGCCGACCTGCTGGAACTGGTCGCCGGCGAAGCCGTGCCGCGCGAAGCGATCGAGCCGGCCTCGCTGCGCGGCTTTCGCCGCACCGGAGTTGCCGGACGTAGCTATCCGATGCTGGTGCGCCGGTCCGGCGGCAGGGTCGAGGGAATCCTGGTGCGGGGACTCGGCCGCGACGCACGGCGGCGTTTCGTCGCCTATGAGGGAACCGGCTACCGCCTGGCGCGGCTGGGAGTGACCGACCTTGCCGGGGGCCGCGTCACCGCGCGCATCTTTCTCGACGCCGGCGCGATGCGGTCCGACGGCAAGCCATGGTCGCTCGCCGGCTGGCGGCGGCGTTGGAAGCGGCGCGCATTGCGCCGCGCGGGACGTCTGGGCGGGGGAGACCCGGCCTAGCGCGATGCCATGCTGGCGTCCGGCGCGATCGGCTTGCAGAATTCGTGGCCGCGCCGGAGCAAGCGGCAGGCGCGTTCGGCCTCGGCCTGCGAGAAGCCGACCAGGCGGGCGCGGAAGAGCTGGCCGTGCGGACCGTTCATGGGTTCGATGTTCGCATGCGCGATGCCGGCGAGGTCGCCCAAACGCCGGGTCGCCGAATCGATCACGCGCTGCGCGGCATCGCTGCGGTGGAACGCCCCAAGCTGCACGGCCCACGCGCCCTCGTCGGCGTCGCCGGCCGATTCCGGCGCCGGCATCGCCGGCGGCGCTTCGCCGGACCGGGCCGCCATCGCGTCGATCACCGCCTGCACCTCGGGATCTTCCGCCTCCGCCTCGGTCGCCGGCTGGGACGCGGATTCCTCCTCGGCCTCCTCCGCCCGCGCGGTCTCGACTCGGACGGGCTGGCCGGTCTCGCGCGCGAAGCCGGCATCGAGCAGCGCGACCATCTGCCGGTCGCGGGCCCCGGCGGTGCGCCCGCCGAAGATCACCCCGATGACGCGGTGGTCGCCGCGCTTGGCCGAGGCGACGAGATTGAAGCCCGAGGAATTGATGTAGCCGGTCTTGATTCCGTCGGCGCCTTCGTAGCTGCCGAGCAGATGATTGTGGGTGGGGATGTCCTGGCCGTCGTAAAGGAAGTCGCGGATGGCGAAATAGTGATACTCGCGCGCGTGCTTCTGGATCAGCGCGCGGGCGAGGATCGCCATATCGTGCGGCGTGCTCCACTGGCCGGGATTGGGAACGCCGGAGGCGTTGCGGAACATGGTCTGGCGCATGCCGAGCTCGCGCGCCTTCTTGGTCATCTGGGCGGCGAACGCCTCCTCGGTGCCGCCGAGGAACTCGGCGACCACCACAGCCGCGTCGTTGGCCGATTTCGTCACCAGACCGAGGATGGCGTCCTGCACCGTCAGCGTCTGGCCGGGGCTCAGTCCCAGCTTGGAGGGAATCTGCACCGCGGCGTGACGCGACACCCGCATC
Source organism: Rhodospirillales bacterium (assembly GCA_030040955.1). Classification (GTDB taxonomy): domain Bacteria; phylum Pseudomonadota; class Alphaproteobacteria; order Rhodospirillales; family Magnetospirillaceae; genus JASHSH01. Next base: position 1,278 of record JASHSH010000427.1, on the reverse strand, counting down.
TGATCGCCGAGATGGACGCGCCCCGCCTCCATCTGGTCGAACAGGAGATAGAGCGTCATCATCTTGGTGAGCGAGGCCGGATGGCTGGGCAGGTCCGCGTTCGATTCGCGCAGCACCTGGCCGCTCTCCGCATCCATCACGATATAAGCGTTGGTATGCGCCTCGGCCGGCGAGACTCGGCCCACGATCGCGGCCGTGAGCGCCAGTATCGCCATCGCCGCCGCGCGCAAGATCGCGCGTCCAGCGATGCCCCCGAATTGCCCGCGACCGACCGACATCCGCACCCCGATGACTCGCCGCTACCCCCAGGCTATAGTGGCCACACCATAAAAAATCCACGAGCGCTTGTCCATACTTGGCTTGCACGCCGGAGCGAAATTTTCACGCCGAATCAGCGGGAATGGGCGCGGTGTTGGTTCGAAAGGTAAAGTTGAGACGGCCGCGCGGCCCAATTCCGGCGGGACTTGCGCTCCTGCTGCTGTTGGGGTCCGCCTGCTCCTATGGCGGCGGCGATATCGGCAATCCGTTTACACGGAAATTCGAGTGGTACGGGTTCATCGGCGGCAACGACATACGCGCGCAATGCGCCGCCGGCGGCAGCGACCGTTTCCGCCTGGTCTTCAACGGCCGCTGGGACGAGCAGGTGCGCATCTACGATCTCGACGCGGGGCCGCCCTCCATGCTCGCCGAGCGCGCTCTGGGCTCGGGCGATTTCTTCGCGATCTCGCTCTCCGACCCGGTTGCGCCGTGGCGCGGACGCGCGACCAGCGTCACCTTGACCGAGCCGGAATACGATCTGCTGCTCGCCTCCTTCGCGGAGAGCGGCGTATACGGCAGACGCGACAGCCCATCGCTCGGCTCGGACAAGTTCTACTGGATCGTCGCCGCCTGCCATGACGGCCGCTTCACCCTGAATGCCTGGCTCTATCCGAGCCCGGAATTCGACCGCGCGACCTTCCCCCAGCGACTGCTTTCCTTCGACAAGACCGGCATCGCCTACAACGATCCGCGCAAGGCCGGCCCGACCTATCCCCAGCCTCCGTACCAGGCGCCGGGCATCCGCTCGCCGCAGCCCTGGTCGGTGTGGATTCGCGACAATCGCCTCGCCGATCAGCTCATTCTTTGACCGGAGCATTAACTTTTGCTGCGCTGCACAAAAATCCGTTGACACCGGTTCCCGGGGGTTCCATATAGGAATGGCCGCGGTACATGTTGCGACGCAATATACGCTGTCGGAACCGGCTGGATACCCCGCCGCGGCGGGCCGGTTCGCAGCGA
>JASHSH010000426.1 GCA_030040955.1 Rhodospirillales bacterium | reverse complement strand
ACCCCGAAGCTGGTTCCGATGCTCGACACCCGTTCCAGAAGAGCCGGGTCGAGTTCCGTGGCCGAGCCCTCCAGGGCGGCGACGAAGGCCGCGTTGGTCGCCACGCCCTGCAACAACTGCTCGTTCCTGCTGTGCCGGGTGAGCGATTGGTACTTCTGCAGCACCTGCCGCATGGCGTCGAGGCTGTCGCCGATCTCGAACGCGCTCGAAATGTGCGGAGAGGCGACATAACTCGACACCACCTGGTCGCCGGCTTCGATGGTCGCCTGCAGCGCCCGGGCGAAATAGGTCATGCTGGTGGCGAGCGGCCTGCGCCAGTGATTGACGAAGATGGCGTGGCGCAGCAGCAAGGTGCCCTGCACCCGCCGATTGTCGAATCTCTCGTTCAGCCGCAGCGCGAGCTGCGAGCATTGGAACGCGGCCGCGTAGTCCTCGACCAGGAGGCCGGTCAGCAGCACGGCGTAGGCGCTGTACCCGGTCGCCGAATCGGGCGTCAGGCCGAACCCGGTCGACATGTTCACTAGACGGAGCACGACCAGCGGATACGCCGCGGGCCGCGCGAAATAGAGCGGGGTGAGGGTATCGGCCAGCAGCGCCATCGCGTGCGTGGCATCGGCGTCGGCGGCCGGCGGGGCGTCGGCGAGGTCGCTCCAGTGCCGACGGTCGAGGTTCGCGACCGCCACGCGATGTTCCGCCATCGCCAGCGCGCGGGCCTCCTCGTCCGAATCGGGAACGGCGACGCCGAACAGGCGTAGCGTATCGAGCCCGATCCGCGCCGCCTGCTCGTTGTTCCCGGTGACCTGATACAGCCGCATCCTGCGCCGCTGCACGCGCGCCGTGTCGATATTCGACGCCGCCTGGTCGAGCAGCAGCGTGAACAGCCGCTCCGCCTCGCCGAACTCTCCGTTGACGAACGCGCATTCGGAGAGGTCGAGATACAGCGCGAAGCATTCCTCGTAGCGTTCGTTCCACGCCACCTGGGTGAGCAGCCGGGCGGCGCGCTGGAAATGGACCTCGGCCGCCGCATATGCGTTGGCCGCCATCGCACGCCGTCCCGCCAGGATGCCGTAGCGACAAACCTCGTCCCGCTCGCTCCGCCGCACGATGACGTCGCCGGCGCGCTCGAACTGGCGCGCGATGGCGAACACCGCGTCGCTTTCCTCGTCCTCCGCCCGCCCGGCCGACAGGCGCCGGGCGATCTCGGCGTGGATCACCGGCTTCCTGGCCGGCGACACCAGCGCGCGCGCTGCCTCGAAGACGAGTTCGTGCGAGAAGAATACATGTTGGCCGCGCACCGACACGAAGCCGGCGCGCATCGCGTCGCCCAGGCTGGCGAGGACGGCCTCCTCATCGACGTCGAGGGCGAGCGCGAGCAGCGCGAGGCGGATCCCGGCGCCGAGACAGGCCAGTCGTTGCAGCGCCTCGCCCGTCCGCTCCGGCAAGCGGCGCAGTTGCGCGAACAGCAGATCGGTCGCGCCGCCGGAGAACCTGTCCGCCGCCTCCCGCACGGCCTGGACTTCCCACCGCCAGGACGAGGTGGATTTGTCGAAGGCGAGCAGCCGAAGCTCCTCCAGCTCGAGCAGGAACTGGATGGAGAAGAATGGATTGCCGCCGGTGCGCTGGTGAATCTGGCCGGCGAGCGGTTCGGCCTCGCGGGTCGCGCAGCGGAGGCTGTCCGCGACCAGGCGGGAGAGGTCGGCCGCGTCGAGGGGCGCCAGGCTCGTCTCGTGAACGGCATGACCGCGCGCGCGAAGCGCCGCGACGAAGGCGGCCAGGGGATGTCCGGGCTCCACCCCGGCGCCCCGGTAGGCGCCGACCAGCAGCAGATTGCGCACCGAATCGTGGTCGATCAGGTGATCGAGGGCCGCCAGCGTCGTCGCGTCGCACCGGTTCAGGTCGTCGAGGAACAAAATCAGCGGGCGTTCGGGCTGCGCGAACGCGCCGACGAATTGGCGGAACGCCGTTTGAAAGCGAGCCCGAGCCTCCGCCGGCGCCAGTTCTCCGATCTCGGTCTGCGGGCCGAGCAATTGCTCGAGTTCGGGAATGAATTCGACCAGCAGCCGGGCGTTCGAGCCGAGCCGATCCGTCAGCTCGGCGCGCATGCGATAGAGTTCGGCCTGGCGCTGACCCAGAACCCGGCGCACCGCCCCGCGGAACGCGCCCGCCAGCGCGGCGTAGGGAATCTCGCCGCCGGTCTCGTCGAACTGGCAGGCGAGGAACAAGGAGCGGTCGCCGCCGATCGCGGCGGCCGCCTCGCCGACCAGGGCCGACTTGCCGATTCCCGCCTCGCCCTCGACCAGAATTAGTTCGGGCCGGCCGCCCGACGCGACCCGCTCGAATGCCGCCGCGATTTCGCGTACATCGGCGTCGCGGCCGTACACGGTCTCGGCGATGGTCAGGCGGTCGGGGGTGTCGCGGGCGCCGAGCGGAAAGGTGGCGACCCGGCCCGAGGCGCGCCAATCCTCCAGGCAGCGCCGCAGATCCGCCGCCAGACCGGCCGCCGTCTGATAGCGGCGTTCGACCGTCTTGGACAGAAGCTTCATGACGACCGCGCCCACCTGCGGCGGGACGGAGGGCACCCGTTCGTCCGGCGGAACGGGCGTGATCGCCAGGTGGCCGCGAAGACATTCAACGGGATTGTCGGCCGGAAACGGAGGCTCGCCGGTCAGCATTTCGTAGAGGATCGCGCCGAGCGCATAGAGGTCGCTGCGGCGGACGATGGAGCGGTTCATCCAGCCGGTCTGTTCGGGCGAGAAGTAGGCAAAGTCCCGTGGCCGCCCCTCGCTAATACCCGACATTTCGCGCTCGCGGTGCGGCGGCAGCGCGTTGCCGAAGCCGGTCAGCCAGGCGACATTCGCGTCCTCGTCGACCAGGATGCTGGAGGGCGTGAGACCTCCATGCACGTAGCCGCGCGCATGCAGGCGGCTGAGGGCGTTCGCCACCGCCCCGCCGAGCCGCAGCACCGACTCCGCGTCCAGCGGCCGCCCCAGCCATCGGCGCAGCGGAATGCCGCCGGGATCGGCGAGAACGAGACGCGCGCCGTCGCGCCCGGAATCCAGGCGGATCGGCCGGGCCGACCATCCCGGATCGAGGTCGGCGCGCAGGCGGAATTCGTGGCGAAGCTTGCGCAGCGCATCGCCGGACGCGGCGGCGGCATCGTGGAACGAGCGGACCAGCACCGGAGAGCCGTCGGCGTCGCGCCCGCGCGACAGGACGAACATTCCGTCGTCGTCGAGAACTTCGTCCGCCGCTTCGCGCGCGGAAGCTTCGGCGCGCAACCCCGTCATCGATTATCCCGCTCCGGTCACGATTAGGTTGGTTCGCGCCCGATCATGCCCGAAGCCCGGCGCCGACTCCAGGCCCCCGCCCCGCCGGAGAAAACCGGGTTCGGACTCCCCAGCCTGCCCGAACTGCGGTAAATTCAAGCCGTTGCCGGAGTCGGGAGTGCGGCTCCGGCCGGCGGAATCGGCGGAGTGCGATGATCGACGGCAGGCAAGATACGTCCGAGCCCGTCGCCGCGGCGGACCTGCAAGCACTGCTCCAGCGTTTCGCGGACACGCTGGCCGAAGTGATCGGCGGCCTGTCGGAGCTGGCGAACGCCGTGCCGGCGAGCGAGGGCGCGCCCGATCCGGCGAGCGGCGCGGTGCCCCGCGCGGCCGAGCTCGCTGATCTTCTGGCGCGCAACGATACGCGCGCCGAGCAGGTAGTGGCGGAGATTTTGGCCGGCTGGCAGGGCGCGGCGCCGGCTTGGCTCGCTTCCGTGGCCCGCGACATCGAACGGCTCGACTACCCATCCGCGCTCGACAAGCTGCGAGCGGCGGGCGCGATCTGACGCATGGGCGCGCCGACCATCCTGATCGTCGACGACGCCGTCGAGAACATCCGAATATTGAAGAGCCTGCTCCAGGACATGGGACAGATCGTGTTCAGCCTCGACGGCGCGGGCGCGCTGCGGCAAGCCGAGGACCGACGCCCGGACGTCATCCTTCTCGACGTGATGATGCCGGGGATCGACGGCATCGAGACCTGCCGCCGGCTCAAATCGGCCGAGGCGACGCGCGACATCCCGGTGATCTTCACGACCGGAGCCGATGGCGGCGGCGACCGGGCGGCGGGCTTGGCGGCCGGAGCCGCGGGCTATCTCGTGAAGCCCTACGATCCGGCGGCGGTGCGCGCGCTGGTCGGCGGGCATCTCGGGCTCGCCGCCGCGACCGCGGCTCCGCGCGGCTAGCCCGCGTCGCCGCGCTCCCCGACCTCGACGCCGACGCATGAGCCGCCCACCGCTCGTCATCGCCGAACAGGGATATTTCTGGGTCGGCGGAATTCGCCACACCCGGCATTACGGCACGATCGCGACCGGCGCGATGTACGTGCAATATCAGATTCCCGCGGAGCGCCGCTTCCGCTGGCCGCTGGTTCTGGTGCATGGCGGCGGCGGCCAGGGGCTCGACATGCTGGGAACGCCCGACGGGCGTCCCGGCTGGGCGGAGTTCTTCCTGCGCCGGGGCTGGGCGGTCTATGTCGTGGACCGCGTCGCGCTCGGGCGCTCGCCCTATCATCCGGATGCCTACGGCCCGCTCGGCCCACCGCCGGTCTACGAGACGTTGCAGCGCATCCTGGCCGCGCCCGAGAAATTCCCCGACTCGTATCCCCAGGCCAGGCTGCATACGCAGTGGCCGGGCTCGGGGGAGATCGGCGGCGACGAGGCATTCGATCAATTCATGGCGACCCA
>JASHSH010000425.1 GCA_030040955.1 Rhodospirillales bacterium | reverse complement strand
CGGTCGCGGCGTCGGACGCGTTCTTCCCCTTCGCCGACGGGCTCGAAGCGCTGACCGAAGCCGGAGCGAGCGCGGTGATTCAGCCGGGCGGCTCGATGCGCGACGCCGAGGTGATCGCGGCCGCCGACAAGGCCGTCATCGCCATGATGTTCACCGGGATGCGCCACTTCCGGCACTGACGCGCCGCCACAATTCCCCGGCCGCCGCGACCGCCGCATCCACGGAAAGCCCGCCCATCAGCGACTCGGGCCGCGTCCAGTCGAAATTCGGATTTTCCGAAACCATCGACTCGAAGCTTTCGGCTCCGCGCACGAAAGCGGCTCGCGGCCCCCAGGGTCCGTAGCGCCATTCCGGGCTCGGGCCGAACAGGCCCAACGTGGGGATGTCGGCCGCCGCGGCTAGATGCATCAGCCCCGAATCGTTGCCGATGTAGAGCGCGCAGAGCCGCAGCATCGCGTGTAGGTCGAGCAGGTCGGGCGCGCCGACCAGATCGATGTGCCGCGCGGGCGGGACCGAGTCGAGCACCGGCTGGGCCTGGGCGCGTTCGCCCGCCGCCGCCAGCACGGCGACGCGCGCGCCCGGCAATATTCCCTCCGGCGCGGTGAGCCGGCGCACCGTCTCGGCGAAACGCTCCGCCTTCCATTGCTTGCCACCCCAGTTGGCCGCCGGACCTATCGCGAGCACGGGCGCGCCTGCCCCCAGAAGCGCGCGCGCCCGCTCCAATCGCCCGGCGGAGACGAACAGGCGCGGCGTGGGCGGCGGATTGAGCCGGAGCTGGCGCGCGAGCTCGAGGATGCGGTGCTCGCGGCGCAATTCGGTGCGCGCGACCCTGCGGCTCGCCGCGCGTACGCTCCAGGCGAACAGCGAGCCGCGCAGATCGCAGACGATATCCCAGCGCGAGCCCACGCTGCCCGCCCAGAGCACGAACCAATGCGCCCCGCCGCGCCGCTTCTCCATCGCATGGACGCGTTCGAGGCCGGGGACATCGACGAACAGCGGCGCCGGCAGCTTGCCGCAGGCGACGGTTATGCGCGCGCCCGGATGTTCGTCGATCAAACGGGCGAGCACCCCCGAGCCGAGCACCGCATCGCCCAGGCGATTGGCGGCGACGAACAGGATGCGCGCGGGCGGGGAGGCGGCCACGGCGGCAACCTGCGTACCGGGGCGGGGGGTGTCAAGGCGAGGAGGAGAGGCGTACGCGCATTCGCTGTGTCCGCGTTCCGCGCTCGCAAAAAAATGGTATGATAACCTCCCTTGTCGCGGCGGGGGAACGCCGGGCGCTGGATATCGGGGAGGGGACGATGGCGTACATTCGGAAGAATGTGTGGCAGTTGGGCGGCGATTGGGCCGACCCGGTCCTGTGGTACGCGCGCGGGGTGAAGGCGATGAAGGCGCGCCCGCTCAACAACCCGCTAGCCTGGCGGTACTATGCCGCGATTCATGGCATCGATCCGCCGCTCTGGACTCAGTTGCAATATCTAAGTGGTGCCGACCCGATGCCCAGCTCGAGCGAACAAGGAATCTATTGGGCACAGTGCCAGCACGGGAGCTGGTATTTCCTGCCCTGGCATCGGGGCTATCTGATCGCGTTCGAGAAGGTAGTGCGCGCCGCGATTGCATCGCTGAACGGACCCGCCGATTGGGCGTTGCCCTACTGGAATTATTTTGGGACTAACCAGAACGCTTTGCCGCCCGCGTTCGCATCGCCGAATTGGCCCGACGGCAATGGCGACAACCCGCTGTATGTCACGCAACGCTATGGTCCGGACGATGATGGCAATGTATTCGTGCCGATGGGTGACGTGAATCTAAACCAACTCGGCGATCCCGAATTCGTTGGCCTTGGCTCGGGAGGCAGCCACGGGTTTGGCGGGCCGGCAACTCTCTTCCGCCACGCAGCTCCTGCCAGCTCGCACGGCGGACTCGAATTGCAGCCGCACGATCAGGTCCATGGCCTGGTCGGCGGCGGCACCAGACAGAGACCCGGCCTAATGAGCTTCCCGGACTCAGCCGGGCTGGATCCGATTTTCTGGCTGCACCACGCGAACATCGACCGGCTATGGGAAGTCTGGAAGCACGTACCGGCGGTTAAAGCCCACGTCGATCCACCTGACCCAAAATGGCTGAACGGCCCCGGAAACTCCGGCGAGCGTGCCTTTATATTGCCGCTGCCCGGCGGGCAGCAATGGACGTACACACCGGGGCAGATGAGCGATCTGGCTAAGCAGGAGTATATTTACGACGATCTGACTCCGCCGGCGGTCGTGCCCCAGCTTGCCTCTCGCCTGTTGGCGCTGGGTGCGTCGCTTCCGTCGGAAACGAAGGAGCCGCCGGCGGACAGGGAACGGTCATCTCCCAAGCCGAGGCCGAGTAATGGCGTCTGGAAGCTGACGCTGGGTGGCGTCGATCAGATTTCGGAGGTCGGTGAAATGCCCGGTCTGAAATCCGTCGAGTTGTTGGGCGCGAACGAAGGAAGACTTGCCTTGGTGGGCGCGGGCGCAAGGGTGACCGTTCAGCTCGACGAACAGGTCCGGAGGAAGCTTGCGGCGAGCCTCAATGCCGCCAAGGACACGGGCACGCCGGATCGCGTTTTCCTCAATCTCGAGAATGTTCGCGGGGAGAATGACGCGGTCCAGCTGAGCGT
>JASHSH010000424.1 GCA_030040955.1 Rhodospirillales bacterium | reverse complement strand
ATGCGCAGCCGCGCGACGGCGCGCATCCCAAGATCCGCGCACAAGGCGGCCTGAGTCAGCTCGGTCGCCACCATGACCGCGAAGACGATGGCCATGCCGGCGATCAAGCTCGCCAGCGATCCGGCATCCCCGCCCCAGATGACCCGATCGAATATGAGCTTGTAGTAGATCGGCGTGGCCAAGTGGGAGGCGGCCTGCACCAGCACGAGCAGCAAGACCATCGACCAGCGCATCCCGTGCGGACGCAGCAGGTTCAGCAGCGTGCGGGCAAGCCCGGTTCCGCCCACGCTCCGACCACGCACTGTGGTCGGCGCGATCATCGGAGCAGCGTCCGCCCGGTCTCGTCCGGAGTCCCCGCCGGGAGCGAAGTCTTGGCAAGGTTGGTCCACTTCGCGGCGTGCGACTCGAATGCCGGCTCACCGATCTTGAAATAGATCAGACGGCAGGGAGCCGGGTCCGCCGGGTGATACTTGAACGGAGGGCTGGCGTGCGTTCGGAAACCCAAGCGAAGATACATTTCGCCCGGCTCGGGGAAGCTGGCCGTGGTCAGTATGAACGCGCAGCGCCGTTCGACGATCCAGCGGTAGGCGCAATCCACCAACAGCAGCAGGGCGTCCGTTCCCTGATATTGCGGATCGACGGCCAGGCGGGTGATCTCGACGCCGCGGCCGCCGCGGAACTCGACCGGAAGCTCGATATAGTCTTCGAGCTCGAAACGGTCGCGCTCGCGGGTGTTGATGCGCAAGCAGCCGATCACGCGGCTCCCGGCCCGGCAGACGACCCATTGATCGACTTCGTCGAACCGGTCGACCAGGCGTTTCCTTCCGTCGGCGTCCGCCACGATCCGTTGTTCCGTCGGATTGCCTTCGAATGGCGCGTATCCGCCCAGTTCGCAGTAGATGCGAAAAAGAAACGACTGCACCTCGGCCAAGCCCGCGCCCTCGAGGGCCTGGGCGCGGCATTCCAGCGACTCCTGGGGCGGTGTGGCCGGATCGGTCGCGTGGCGCCCGTAGACGCGTCGGCCCCACTCGTCGACCTGTTGCAAATAGAAGACACCGGGTTCGCGGTCGCCGCGGTCGATGGGCCGATAGCCGAAGCGGCCGTAGCCGGCGGAATAGCCGCGCACAAGCTCGAAGAACTCCTCCGGGCCATGGCGGCGACGCGAGGACAGCCGTTCGCGCGCGGAACGGTCGATCGCCGGCGACCGCGCGCAACGCAGGCGGAAGAGGCTGGCGCTCGCTCCCGATCCGTAGGAGTACAGGCAAATCGTCTTGCCGGCGATCGCTTCGCCCGCCTCCAGCAACAATGAATACAAGCCGACATAGACCGAGGCCGCGTAGGTCGAGCCCAGCTGGCGGGTCAGCAGCGTGCCCGGCAGAACCCGTTCGTCATAGAGCCTGCGTTTCTCGCGCAGGGGCCGCTCGGCCGCCTCGTTCTCGATCAACCGGTCGAAGCCGCGCTTGGCGAGATAGGCGCTGGTGCAGTGGAAGACGAAATAGTCGTGCGCATCCAGCACTCCGCCGCCGTCCAGGCGCTGCGCCAGCGCGTCGCGGCACGCGTCGAGGCAGGACATGTAGACCTCGACGCTGTGCTTGCCGTCGCGCATCAGGGGAAACGGATCCTTCCAACCGACGGGCTTATAGAAGTCCCATGCGTGGATCATGTGGGTGCTGCGCTCGGGAAGCATCACCAGGGCGGCGTCGGGGCCGATCAGCAGGGCGACCGCCGCGGCGCCGTCGAGGAACGCCTGCTCCTCGTTCAAATCGGCGATGTCGACGCAGACCACGAGCCCGTAGCGTCCGTCCCACGCCTCGCTCTGGCACCAGGCGATGGTGTTGAACAGCGCCGCCGTGCCCCCGTAGCAGGCGTTGTAGGTGTCGACGCCCTCGACGTTGCCGCAACCCTTGGCCTCGAACAGCTGCATGAGATAGGTCTTGATGCTCTTGCTGCGGTCCACGGCGCTCTCGCTGCCGACTTCCAGGCGGCCGATCTGGCTCCAGTCGATCCCTTGCCGATCCATCAGCCGCTGCACGACGGTCAGGGCCATGGAGACCGGATCCTCGTCCTCGCCGCAGAAGGTGATGGCCTCCTGGCCGAGGCCGGTGGTGTATTTGCCCTCGTGGCCCCGATACGCCTCCAGGTCGGCCTGGGACACCATGTGGTTCGGGAAGTACAACTCCATGGCAAGGATACCCGCGTCGCGCGCCCGCGGGCGTTCGGAGCCGGAATGCGCGGTGGAACGCGCCTGGCCCGCGATCCCGGTTCGGGCCGCGCCGAGCTCGGGACTCCATGGCGGATGGCGTTCCGCCGACTTGTTCCATCCCGCGCCGAAGGCCTCCCCCTCGACGATGCATCGCGCGAGATCGAGGCTTTCGCGAGCCAGCCTGCTTCGGTCGATGGCGGGGCGGACGAGCGCCATGGTGGCGCGCACGCCGGCCGCCGGCGCGCTGGCGATGCGTCGCGCCATGGCCCATGCCGCGGCCTTGGCCGCGGCTTGCTCCGGGTGCACCTCGTCGACGAGACCGATCCCGAGGGCCTCGTCCGCCGAAAGGGTGTAGTCGTGCAGATAGAGCTGCGCCGCCCATTTCCGTCCGACCGCCCGTTCCAGCGTCTCCGACAGCAGGACGCCGGGACACAGGCCCCGCGGCATCAGCCCGCAGCCGAAGCTCGCGGCCGCGGTCGCGACCCGGTAATCCGCGTTGAGCGCCGCGGCCAGACCTCCGCCGACCAGCTTGCCCTGCGTCACGCAGACGATCGGCACGGGAAGTTCGCGAATGGCGACGAAGGCCGAGAAGATTCGGTGAACGCGGGCGGCCAGGGCGAGCAACGGCAGGCCGCGCATCCGCGGGAGCTCGTGGTACGGGTTGAGCCCGACGCAGAAATGCTCGCCGGCGCCCTCGAACACCACGGCCCGTAGCCCGTCCAGGCCCTTGGCCGTCTCGACGGCGCGCCGCAGATCGGCGGCGATGGTCACGTCCATCGCGTTGTAATGCAGCGGATCGCCCAGCTCGATCCCGGCGACGCCGGTCTCCCGTTCGTATCGCAGCCGCACCAGGGGCGCCGCGCCGCCGGCCGGGGGTTCATCGAGGAGGGTCAACTCGCCCATGGCGATCAGCGCCGTTTCCTCGGTGGGCGCCGGCATTGCGCGCATGCATTCGCGCAACAGTTCCGGATCGAGGGCGGCGAAACGGCGCAGCAGACGGTCGAGCTCCCGCTTCACTTCGTCGCGGGTGCCGACGAAATCGACCAAACCGAGCGCGCGGGCCTCGGCCGCGCCGATGCTGTCCCCGGTCATCATCAGACGCCGGCAGGCGGCCGGATCGAGGCGCCGCCGCGCGGCCACGCTCACCACGCCGGGCAGGCCGCCGCGGCGGATCTCCGGAAATCCGAAGCTCGACTCGGACGTCGCCAACACGATGGTGGCCAGGCTGGGAAACAGCATGCCGCCGCCGCGACAGTTGCCGTCGATGACGCAGACGATCGGCGCGGTCGCGGCGTCCAGGCGCCGCGCCAGCTCGGCGAACCGGCCGAGCGCGTCGCTCATCGCGCGATCGCCGAAGCCCACCTCGTCGAGGTCCATGCCGAGACAGAAGTCCTTGCCCGCGCCGTCGGAGCGGCCGCGCAGCACGGTGACCGCGCGCATGTCGCCCATCGCCGCCGCCAGCCGCGCGAAGGATTCCTGGCGCAACAGCGGATCGATTTCGATCACGCGGTGGCCCGGCTCCGACGCAAGCGGGCTTGGGTCGGCAAGCTCGATGACGCGCGGTCCGGGAACCGGCTCGGATGCGGCCGCCGCGGTCGGCGCCATCGCCGGATCTTGGCTCGGCTTGGGTGGACGCACCTCCATCGATTCGACGGGCCGAGGCGCCGGCGCCGCTTCGACGCCGCGCGCCAGGATATGGTCGACGACCTGTCCCACGGTCACGCCCGAGAGAAGCCGGACCTGGGAAATCTCGGTGCCGAATTTCTGCCGCACCCAGATCACCAGCTCGATGGAGGCCAGCGAATCGAGACCGAGATCTGTCAGCGGGGTCCGCGGCTCGATTTCCTCGGGCTTCGCTCCGAGCAAGGCGGCGACAAAGCCCCGCACCGTCGCCTCCACCATGTCCGGCGCCGAACCAGCCGAGTCCCCGACTACCGCCATGTCCTCGTCGAGGGCGGCGCGCGGCACGAGATGATGGAACATTGGACGCTGGCGGCTCAGGGTCCAATAGCCGCGCCACCGCGGAGCATCCAGGGTGATCACGGGCGGTGCCTGCTCGGGTACGGACAGAATGCGCTCGAGCCAAGGTGCCAGCTCGGCGACCGAGACGGTCGCGAAACCCTTTTCGGCGTTCAAGATGAGCTCGCGTATGTTCTCGGCTTCGCTCAACCGGCCGGCGCCGAGCAAAATCGGATAGTCGATGGCGAGCGCGGGCAATCCTTCGCTTCGCCGGATGCGTGCCAGCTCGTGCAACGCGGCATTGGCGGCGACATAGACGGCTTGCTGCGTGTTGCCGTGCAATCCCGCGAGCGACGCGATCATGACGAAGTATCGCAACTTCCTGCCGCGGGTCAGCTGGTGGAGGCGCCAGGCCGCGTCGAGCTTGATCGAGCCGGCCTCGAGCGCCTGGGCATCGATCCCGGTCGCGGGTTCGGCCCCGAACGACGCGGCGAGGTGAAAGATGCCGGCCAATCCGGGCTCGCCCTCGACCAGCGCCGCCAGCGCCCGATCGTCACGCAGATCGAACGCCGCGACTTCGATTTGGCACGCGGGATGGTCGCGCCGGATGGAATCGACCGACAGTCGGCCCCGCGCGGTCGCGATGCCGCGCCGCCCGTGCAGAATGAGGCGGCCGGCGCCGCGCGATGCCAGGAAGCGCGCGAGCGCGAGACCGAGTCCGCCGGTCCCGCCGGTGATCAGGAAGGTCTCGTCGGCGCCGAACAGGGAGTGGGGGATCGTCTCGGTCGCGATTCCCTCGGTGCCGCGTGGTTCGAACGGATCCGGCATCGACACGACGAGCTTGCCGAAATGTTCCCCGGACCCCATGAGGCGGAACGCCTTGTCCACCTGCTCGGCGGGCAGGACTTGAACCGGCAGAGCCTCGGCCTCGCCACCGGCCAGGCGCGCCAGGCATTCCTCCATGAGCGCGCGGCATTGCCGAGGATGCGATTCGCTCAGGAGATCGATTTGCACGCTATGAAACGAGGCGTTATCGCGCAGCGCCAGGATGCCCAAGGCCGCGTTGTCGAGAATGTCCCGCTTGCCGAGCTCGACATGGCGTCCGCCCGGCGCGAGGCAGCGCAGGCTTTCGCGCAGCCCCGCGCCCGCCAGGCTGTTGAGCACGACGTCGACGCCGCGGCCTCCCGTCATCGCCCGCACTTCGTCGACGAACCGCGCCGGAGCGCGCGAGTCCAGAATCCGCGCGATGCCGCGGCGATCGCGCAGATAGGCGCGCCGGGCGTCGCTGCCGGCCGAAGCGATGACCTCGGCGCCCAGGCTTCGCGCGATCTGCACGGCCGCGTGGCCGACTCCGCCGGCCGCCGAATGGATCAGCACGCTTTCGCCGCGCAGCAGCTTGGCGACATGATGCAGCGCGTACCATGCCGTCGCGTAGGCGCCGAGGAACCCGGCCGCCTCGTGATCCTCGGTGTTGGCCGGCTTGAGC
>JASHSH010000423.1 GCA_030040955.1 Rhodospirillales bacterium | reverse complement strand
GGTCGATGTCTACAAATACGCCGAGCCGATCACCGCGCATGGCTTCGTGTTCATGGACACGCCCGGCTACGACCCGGTCTCGGCCACCGGCCAGGTGGCGGGCGGAGCGAATGTGATCTGCTTCACCACCGGGCGCGGCTCGGTCTTCGGCTGCAAGCCGGCGCCTAGCCTCAAGCTCGCCACCAACACGCCGATGTACAAGCGCATGACCGACGACATGGACATCGACTGCGGCCCGATCGCGGAGGGCGCGGCGAGCGTGCAGGAGATCGGGCGGAGGATTTTCGACCTGGTCATCGCCACCGCGTCGGGCGAGCGCACCAAGAGCGAGCTGATGGGCATGGGCGAGGAGGAATTCACCCCCTGGCAGCTCGGCGCGGTGATGTAGAGGCGCCCGCCCTCAGGCCAGTCCGGCGTCGACCAGGAAATTCTGCCCGGTACAGGCAATCGCCGCGTCGGAGGCCAGGAACAGCACCATGTCGGCGGCGTGCTCGGGGAGCACCCGCATGTCGATGCACTGGGTGGTGCGCCGCCATTTGTCGCGCGCGGGCGTCATCCACAGCTTCATCTGCCGCTTGGTCAGCACCCAGCCGGGAACCACCGTATTGACGCGGATCCTGTGGGGGCCGAGTTCGCGGGCAAGCGAGCGGGTGAGGCCGTGCACGCCGGCCTTGGCGGTGGCGTAGACGGAAAGCTGCGGCGCGGCGAGCATCCAGCTGCTCGAGCCGAAATTGACGATCGAGCCGCCGCCCAGCCGCTTCATCTGCGGCGTCACCGCCTGGGCCGAGAAGAACATCGGCCGCAGGTTGAGCGCCATCTTGTCGTCCCAGGCGGCGACGTCGATTTCCGCGACCCAATGGCGCGCGTCGTTGGCCGCGTTGTTGACCAGGACGGAGATGTCCCCGAGCTGCTTGCGCGTGCGCGAAATCGCGTCCCCAAGCGCGTCCACATCGCGGATGTCGCAGCGCAGGAACAGCGGCGCGTGGCCGGTGCGCTTGGCGATCGCGCGCGCCAGCGCCCGGCTGTCCCGCTCCGCGATGTCGACGAAGGCCACCTTGCTGTTTTGGGCGCAAAATCCTTCGGTGATCGCGGCGCCGATGCCGCTTCCGCCGCCGGTGACGAACACGGTCCTTCCGGCGAGATCGGGGTAGATCGCTGTCTGGCGCATGATTCTTCGAGGATTTGGCGGGACGCCCGGGGAACGGGTATTGACCGGGCTGCGGATCAGGGCCAATAGGTTAGCATCGCCGCGTGGGGGCGAAAATCGAAAACGACGCGTCCCCCGCCGGCGCGTTCACCGCTCCGGACCGCGCGGTGCCCTGCGGTTCCGGCGCGAAGTCGGGAAGGGATGGGATGGCCAAGAAGCGGAAGCTGCGCAGCAGCGAATGGTACGGGCGCCAGGATCGCGACGGCTTCGCCTATCGCAGTTGGATGAAGAACCAGGGTTGGCCGCACGATTTGTTCGACGGCCGTCCGGTGATCGGCATCTGCAACACCTGGTCGGAGATGACGCCGTGCAACGCGCATTTCCGCGAGCTGGCGGAGAGCGTCAAGCGCGGCGTGTGGGAAGCCGGCGGTTGGCCGCTCGAATTCCCGGTGATGTCGCTCGGCGAGACCCAGCTTCGCCCCACCGCCATGCTGTTCCGCAACCTGGCCAGCATGGATGTCGAGGAATCGATCCGCGGCAATCCGATGGACGGCGTGGTCCTGCTGATGGGCTGCGACAAGACCACGCCCGCGCTGCTGATGGGCGCGGCCTCCTGCGACCTGCCCACCATCGGGCTCTCGGGCGGGCCGATGCTGTCGGGCAAGTTCCGCGGCCACGAGCTCGGCTCGGGCACCGGCGTGTGGCAGATGTCGGAGGATGTGCGCGCCGGCAAGATGAAGATGGAGGAGTTCGTCGCGGCCGAGTCCTGCATGAACCGCTCCAAGGGCCACTGCATGACCATGGGCACCGCCTCGACCATGGCCTGCATGGTCGAATCGCTCGGCATGGCGCTGCCCGGCAATGCCGCGATCCCGGCGGTGGACGCCAGGCGCTACACGCTCGCCCAGCTCACCGGGCGGCGCATCGTGGCGATGGTCCACGAAGATCTTCGGATGTCGAAGATCCTCACCCGCGCGGCCTTCGAGAACGCGATCCGCACCCTCGCCGCCATCGGCGGCTCGACCAATGCGGTGGTGCATCTGCTCGCCATCGCGGGGCGGATCGGCGTGCCGCTCGCGCTCGACGATTTCGACAAGCTCGGCTCGAAGGTGTCGAACATCGTCGACATCCAGCCCTCCGGCAAGCATCTGATGGAGGACTTCTACTATGCCGGCGGGCTTCCGGCCGTGCATCGCCAGCTCGCCGAATCGGGCCTACTCGACGAAGCCGCGATCACCGCGAACGGCAAGAGCCTGATCGAGAACACCGCCGACGCCGATTGCTGGAACCGCGAGGTGATCCGCACCTACAAGAAGCCGTTCAAGGCGCATGCCGGCATCGCGATCCTGCGCGGCAATCTCGCGCCCGAGGGCGCGGTGATCAAGCCCTCGGCGGCGAGCCCGCACCTTCTCACCCATCGCGGCCGCGCGGTGGTGTTCGAGAATGTCGAGGAGCTGCACCGCGCGGTCGAGAACGATTCGCTCGACATCGACGAGACCTGCATCATGGTGCTGAAGAATTGCGGCCCGCGCGGCTATCCGGGCATGGCCGAGGTCGGCAACATGCCGTTGCCGCGCAAGGTTCTGCGCAAGGGCATCACCGACATGGTGCGCATCTCGGATGCGCGCATGAGCGGCACCGCCTACGGCACGGTCGTGCTGCACACCTCGCCCGAGGCGGCCGCCGGCGGCCCGCTCGCGCTGGTGAAGACCGGCGACATGATCCTGCTCGACGTGCCCAAGCGGCGGCTGCATCTCGAGGTCGACGACGCCACGCTGGCCAAGCGCCGCGCCGCCTGGAAACCGCCCAAACCGCCGAAGCGCGGCTGGCTGAAGCTCTACCACGACCATGTGCTCCAGGCGCACCAGGGCGTCGATCTCGACTTCCTGGTCGGCGGCAGCGGCGCCCCGGTCGGGCGCGACTCGCACTGAACGCGGCCCGGAGGCGAACCGGTAGCGGGCATCGGAGAAGGTGGACGCGGGGGAGGCGTCGCATGCGGCTCGCGCAATTGCGTACCCATACCGGGCAGCGCCGGATCGCCGTCACCGAGAACGGAACTACGCGCCTGTTGCCGGGCACCGCGACGCTGGTCGAACTCGCCGGCACCGCGATCCTGGGCGGCGGCAAGCTGATCGATTATGTGCGCTCGCGCCTCGGCGCCGGTCCGGCCGAGCCGGTCGACCTCGCGCAGCTCTACGCCGCCGGCCAGCTGCTGGCGCCGATCGACCATCCGGACCCCGCGCATCTCTGGATCACCGGCACCGGGCTCACCCATCTGGGCAGCGCCGAATCGCGCGACAAGATGCACAAGGACTTGGCCGACCCCGCCAAGCAAAGCGATTCGATGAAGATGTTCCGCATGGGGATGGAGGGCGGCAAGCCGAAGGCGGACGCGGTGGGCGTCCAGCCGGAATGGTTCTACAAGGGCGACGGCTCGATCCTGGTCGCGCCGGGCGCGCCGTTCCCCTCGCCCGAATTCGCGCTCGACGGCGGCGACGAGGCGGAGATCGCCGGTATTTATCTGATCGGGCCGGATGGCACGCCCTGGCGGCTCGGCTTCGCGCTGGGGAACGAATTCTCCGACCATGTGATGGAGCGGCAGAATTATCTCTATCTCGCGCATTCCAAGCTGCGCGTCTGCTCCTGCGGGCCGGAGCTGCTGGTGGGGCCGCTGCCCGAGGATCTGCGCGGCAAGGCACGTATCCGGCGCGGGGCGGAAGTGATCTGGGAGCAGAGCTTCCTTTCCGGCGAGACGAACATGACCCACACGATCGCCAATCTGGAAGCCCACCATTTCAAATATCCGATGTTCCGCCGCCCGGGCGACGTGCATGTCCACTATTACGGAGCGGCGGTGCTCAGCTTCGCCAGCGGGGTGAAGGCGCGGCCCGGCGACGTGTTCGAGATCGACGCGCCCGATTTTGGCTTGCCGCTGCGCAACGCGCTGGCCGCGGCGCCCGCCCCGTATGTCGCGGCGCGCGCACTTTAGCGGGGGCGGTCGGCTCACTATCTAATAGACTCACAAACGAGTTCGGGTCGGCGCTGGCTTCGGGCGCCGCGCAGCGGAGGGCGAGATGGCGGAGATGCATCGCAACTGGATCGCCGGCGAATGGGTCGAGGGCGAGGGCGCCAACGAGAACCGCAACCCGTCCAACACCAACGAGCTCGTCGGGCTCTACGCGCGGGCCTCGCGCGCCGACGCGGAGCGGGCGATCGCCGCGGCGCGCATCGCGGCCCCGGGCTGGGCGCGCTCGACGCCCCAGCAGCGATTCGAGGTGCTGCGCAAGGCGAGCGACGAGATATTGGCCCGTAAGGACGAGCTTGGCGCGCTGCTCTCCCGCGAGGAGGGCAAGACGCTGCCCGAGGGGATCGGCGAGGCCACCCGTGCTGGCCAGATCTTCGCCTTCTTCGCCGGCGAGGCGCTGCGGCTCGCGGGCGAGAAGCTCGCTTCCGTGCGGCCCAACATCGACGTGGAGATCACGCGCGAGCCGGTCGGCGTGGTCGGCATCATCACGCCGTGGAACTTCCCGATCGCCATCCCGGCCTGGAAGATCGCGCCCGCGCTCTGCTACGGCAACGCGGTCGTGTTCAAGCCGGCGGACCTGGTGCCGGGCAGCGCCTGGGCGCTGGCCGAGATCGTCGCGCGGGCGGGCCTGCCCGCCGGCGTGTTCAACCTGGTGATGGGCCGCGGCTCGGTGGTCGGCCAGGCGCTGCTCGACAATCCGTCGGTCAACGCGATCACCTTCACCGGCTCGGTGGCCACCGGCAAGTCGGTGGCGACGGCGGCGGTGG
>JASHSH010000422.1 GCA_030040955.1 Rhodospirillales bacterium | reverse complement strand
CCGACGAGGCCAGGATGGTCCCCGCCTGAATTGCGAAACCGATAGTGGCGAGGATCAGGCAGGCGTCGATTCCCCAACGGCTTCCGATCAGCCCGCCGAGCGCGGCGCCCAGCGGCCGCGCGCCTTGGGTCGCGACCAGGACGATGGCCGAGGTGCGCCCCAGCAATTCGGGCGGCGTCACCGACTGGCGCAGCGTGGTCGTGCTGATCGTCCACAGCATCGGCCCGGCGCCGATCAGAAAGAATGCCGCCCCGGCCAGCCAGGGCGACGGGACCAGGATGGTCGCGGCCATGACCAGCGCGGCGGCAAATCCGCACAGCGGCCCGATCGCGACCACCGTGCCGAAACGCAGATGCCGCAGCACCCGCGCACCGAGCAGCGCGCCGAGCAAAAGTCCCGCCCCGTTCGCGGCCATGGTCAGACCGATCTGTCCGCTGGTCATGCCTAGATGGTGCACCGCGTAGGGCGCGTAGACCGCGAGCAGGATGAAATAGGCGAGATTGAAGAACACCGCCGTGATCAGCAGAGGGCGCAGCAGCCGATGACGGAGCGTGAACTCGGCCCCGACGCGCAGCTCGTCGCGCAAACGTCGGGGCGCGGCGGGCGGACGCGCCGGTTCCTCGATGCCGCGCAGCAGGACCACCGCCGCCGCGGAGAGAATCGCCGCGATACCGAAGGTGGGCGCGCCCCCGATCCATCCGACAAGCGCGCCGGCCAGCGCCGGCCCCGCCAGGAAGGCCACGCCGCGCGCGAGTTCGATGCGTCCGTTCGCGGACGCCCTCTGGGCATGCGCGACCAGGCCCTGCACGAGCGAGGGCGCGGTCACGCTGAATCCCACCGTGCCGCAAGCGCCGGCGAAGCCGAGCGCGGCAAGCCAGGGAAGGGTGAGCCCGCCGGTCAATCCGAGCGCGAGGATCGCCGCGAGCGAAGCCAGCCGCAGCGACTCGGCCGCGATCAGCAGGCGCCGGCGCGAGAACCGGTCGGCGAACAGGCCGGCCGGGATCGAGAGCAGCAGGAAGGGCAGCGTCTGCGCGGCCTGGAGCAGACCGGTACCGCCGCTGCCCGCTCCCAGCGCGAGCACCGCGACGATGGGCGCGGCGACGATCGCGAACTGCTCGGCCGATTGCGCGGCCAGGTTGGCCAGCGCGAGACGGCGGAAGGCGGCGGGAAGCGGGGATGCGGACATGGCGGGGTTCCTCGGGACCGGCGTTGTCGATGTCCGCCAATCTGGTCCGCTGCCTCCGGCCGCGCACTCCGGTTCGCGCGGTCGAATTCGGATTTTCGAAGATGCCGGTGTCCGCGCGCCGGCCGGCGATGCGCCGCTACATCTCCTCCGCGGCGAGAATGCCGGGAACGGCGCGCGCAGCCGCGACCAGGGTCGGAGACAATACGTAGCTGTCCGGCAGCGTCGCCTCGATCTCGCGCCCGCCCGTCCGCGCGACGATGACGATGCGGCCGCGGCCGCGCCTCTGCTCGGCGAGCAGGCTCCGCAGCGCGGCGAGCGGCGCCTCCGAATCGAGAACGATCCTGAGACCGGCGGTGGCCCGCGCCGCCGCCTTGTCCAGGCTCTCCACCTCGATCAGCGTGAGCCGCGGCACATCCTCCTCCAGCCGCGCCTCGACCGTGAATAGCAGCGGCGCGGAATTTTCCAGCAGTTCGCGCGCCGAGGCGAGGATCTCGGAAAAGGCGGTGACGTCGAACTGGCCCGAAGAATCGGAGACGCTGAGATGCGCCATCCGGCTGCCGCGGCTGGTGGTGCGCTCGTGCCGCGCGCCGATCACGCCGGCGAGCTTCAGCCGGCCCCCGCCGCCGGCGGCGAGATGGGCCCGCAGGTCGGCCGCCCGGATCGCGCCAAGCCGTTTCAGGCTCGCCGCGTACGCGTCGAGCGGATGCGCCGAGAGGTAGAAGCCCACCGCCTCGAATTCGTGCTGAAGACGCTCGGTGGCGGACCAGTCGGCCCGCGCCGCCAGCGGCACCGACGAAGCCCGCGCGTCCCCGCCAAACAGGTTCGCCTGGCCGGATTCGCGCTCGCCGGCGGCCTCGGTGGCGAAGCGCAGGATGGCGTCGATGCCATGGAACAGAAGCGCACGGTTGGCCTCGAGCGCATCGAACGCGCCGGCGCGGATCAGGCTCTCCATCTGGCGGCGATTGACCGCGCGCGCGTCGAGACGGCGGGCGAAATCGCCGATATCGCGGAACGCACCCTCACGGTCGCGCGCGGCGACGAGGTCGCGCACCGCCTGGGCGCCGACATTTTTCAGCGCCGAAAGCGCGTAGCGAATGGCGAGCTGACCATCCTCCTCCGCTTCGACCCGGAAATCCGCACCTGACTTGTTAATATCAGGCGGCAAGATATTGATACGCGTGCGTTCCGCTTCCTGACGGAACAGGCCGAGCTTGCCCGTGTCGTGGATGTCGCAAGTCATCGAGGCAGCCAGAAACGCGACCGGGAAATTGGCCTTCAGCCAGGCCGTCTGCCAGGCGATCAGGGCGTAGGCGGCGGCGTGCGACTTGTTAAATCCATAGCCGGCGAACTTGGCCACCTGCTCGAAGATCTCCGAGGCCTTGTGCGCGTCGACCCCGCGGGCGACCGCGCCGTCGACGAAATCCTTCCGCTGAGCGTCCATCTCCTCCTTGATCTTCTTGCCCATGGCGCGGCGCAGCAGGTCGGCGCGGCCCAGGCTGTAGCCGGACAGTTCCTGCGCGATCTGCATCACCTGCTCCTGATAGATCATGATCCCGAATGTCTCCTTCAGGATCTTCTCCAGTCGCGGGTGGAGATAGTCGGGCGCCTCGCGGCCGTGCTTGACCGAGATGTAGCGCGGGATGTTGTCCATCGGGCCCGGCCGATACAGCGCAACCGTGGCGATGATGTCCTCGAAGCTGTCGGCCCGCATCTGGCGCATCATGTCGCGCATTCCGGCCCCTTCGAGCTGGAACACGCCGACAGTCTCGCCGCGCGCCAGCATGGCGAAGGTGTCCGGATCGTCGAGCGGCAGCGTGGCGAGGTCGATTTCGACTCCTTGCGCCTCGCGGATGATGTCGACCGCGTGGCGCAGCACGGTCAGCGTCTTCAGCCCGAGGAAGTCGAACTTCACCAGCCCGGCCGCCTCGACCCATTTCATGTTGAATTGGGTGGCGGACATGACGGAGCGCGGATCGCGGTAGAGCGGCACCAGCTCGACCAGCGGCCGGTCAGCGATCACCACGCCCGCCGCGTGCGTGGAGGCGTGACGGTAGAGGCCCTCGAGCTTGGTGCCGATGTCGAGCAGATGCGCGACGCGGCCGTCCTGGTCGCGCATTTCCTGGAGCAGCGGCTCGCCGGCGATCGCCTCGGGCAGGCTCACGGGGTCGGTCGGGTTGACCGGCACCAGCTTGCAGATGCGGTCGACCTGCGTATAGGGCATGCCGAGCACGCGGCCCACGTCGCGCAGCGCCGCGCGCGCCTGGAGCTTGCCGAAAGTGATGATTTGAGCGACGCGATCGTGCCCGTACTTGCCCTGCACGTAGCGGATCACCTCGTCGCGC
>JASHSH010000421.1 GCA_030040955.1 Rhodospirillales bacterium | reverse complement strand
AGCGCCGGCGCGGACTCGATCGGCTTCGCGGCAGCCTCCAGCCGCAGCACGGCGACATTGGTGCCGGGATCGCGCCCGGCCAGGCGGGCGGGAACCTGCTTTCCGCCGGGAAGGACGGCGGTGAAGTCGGTGGCATCGGCCAGCGCCTGTTCCGAGGTCACCGCCACGCCCTCGCGCCACAGGATGGCGGAGAGCGGGCGCAGCCCCGGCGCGGTGAGCGCGAGCAGATTGGCCGACCCGGCGCGGGCGAGTTCGGCAAGCGAATCCGAGAATTGGGCGAGGTTTTCGAGCGGCATCGGGGTCTCCGTCGGTGAGAGATAGGTCGCAGATGGGCGTTGCGCGACTCCGGCGCCATCGGACGGATGACCGGGATGCCGACCCGGCCGTTCGGCCGGGTGGCGGCGGGTGGGCCGCGGCTGACCTCTCATGGACCATGCCCGAGGAAGGTTTCGCGGCTCCGCCCGACGACGCGCTCGACCCCTATTCCGCCCGCATCGCGCAGGCCTTCGACGCGGTGGGACCGGCGGTCGCGCATATCGTGGTGCGCGACGGGCGCGGGCGGCCGCGCGGCCAGGGTTCGGGCGTGGTCTACACCCCGGACGGGTTCGCGCTGACCAACAGCCATGTGGTGAACGGCGCCGAGACGCTCGCCGCCTCGCTCACCGACGGGCGCGAATTCGCCGCCGCCCTGGTCGGCGAGGACCCGGCCACCGACATCGCGGTGCTGCGGCTCTCCGGCCAGGGCCTGCCCTTCGCCGCGATCGGAAGCTCGAGCCGGCTGCGCGTGGGCCAGCTGGTGGCGGCGATCGGCAATCCGCTCGGCTTCCAGTGCACCGTGACCGCCGGCATCGTCAGCGCGCTGGGACGCAGCCTGCGCGGGCGCTCGGGCCGGCTGATCGACAGCGTGATCCAGACCGACGCGCCCCTGAATCCCGGCAATTCCGGCGGGCCGCTGGTCGACGGCAACGGGCGCGTGGTCGGCATCAACACGGCGGCGATCGCGATGGCGCAGGGCATCTGCTTCGCCATCGGGATCGACACCGCCATCGAGGTGGCGACCGCGCTGATGCGCGAAGGAAGGGTGGTTCGCGCCTTCCTCGGCATCTCGGCGCAGACCGCGCCGATCGACACCAGGCTGCGCCGCGCGCTCGATCTGCCGCTCGGCTCGGGCGCGCTGGTCGAATCGGTGGCCGAGGACGGGCCGGCGGCGCGTGCCGGGCTCCGCCGCGGCGACACCATCCTTGCATATGCCGGCGCGCCGGTGGGCGGGGTGGACGATCTGCATCGCCTGCTGATCGGGGCGCATGCCGGGCGCGCGCAGCCGATAGAGGTATTGCGCCGTGTAGAGCGGCGGATGCTTTCGGTGACGCCGGTCCAGGCGGGCTAGGCGGCGACCCGGCACGGGGGCTTGTCGCCAATTCCACGAATGTGGAATCGGCTCTAGTCTGCGCGGATGCCCGCCAGCGCCTTCGCGCTCGTCTTGCTCGCCGCCGCCCTGCATGCGGGCTGGAACGCCCTGGTCAAGCGCGCCGAGGATTCGCTGCTCGCCGCCGCGCTGGTAAGCGCCGCCGCGACCTTGCTGGCCGCGGCCGCCCTTCCCTTCTTGCGGCTGCCGAGCCCGGCGAGCTGGAATTATATAGCGGCGTCGAGCCTGCTCCAGATCGCGTATCTGTTTTTGCTCGCGCGAGTCTATCGCGTCTCCGACATGAGCCAGACCTACCCGCTGATGCGCGGCAGCGCGCCCCTGCTGGTGGCGCTGGCCGGGGCGATATTGGTCGGCGAGCGGCTGTCGCTGCCCGGCTGGCTGGGCATCGGGGCGATTTGCGCCGGCATACTCACCATGGCGGCGGGGGCGGTGCGCGGCGAGCGACGCGGAGTGGCGCTGGCGCTGCTCAATGCCGTGCTGATCGCGGCCTATACGCTGGTCGACGGGCTGGGCGTGCGCGTCTCCGGCGCGCCGATCTCCTATTCGCTCTGGGTGTTCGTGACGACCTGCCTGCCCTTCGTCGCCTGGGTGGCGGCGATGCGGACCCGACCCTTCCTCCGCCATCTGCGCGCGGACTGGCCGGCGGGGCTGATCGGCGGCGCGGCGTCGGTCGCCGCCTATGCGCTCGCGCTGTGGGCGATGACCGTCGCGCCGATCGCGCTGGTCTCGGCCTTGCGCGAGACATCGAGCCTGTTCGCCACCGCGATCTCGGCCGCCTTCCTGCGCGAGCGCGTGGGGCCGCGGCGGATCGCGGCGGCCAGCGCCATCGTGCTCGGCGCCATCGCGCTACGCGCGAGCTAGGGCCGGGGGAATAGATTTCCGCCCGGGTTTGTGCCCGGGCAAGCGGGTGATAGTCTCTCGCGCGAACTCTCGCCCGACGAAGGCAACCGTCGACCAACAAGATCAAGTTGCGACGCCATGCTGGGAAACGCATTGAAGAAGCTGTTCGGTGCGCGCGCTCGCGTTCGCAAGGGAGTATTCGCCGCGCCGGTTCGCACCCAGTCCCTGTCGCCCTATGACCAGGAGACGGTGACCCGCTTCGCGGAACTGTATTACCGGCTATGGCAGCACGGTGGGGGCACGATCGACCTCGGCTGGCTCGGCTACAAGACCCTCAAATGCCCGCTCGACCTTTGGATCTATCAGGAGATCATCGTCGAGCTGGGCGTCGATCTGGTGGTCGAATGCGGCACAAGGTTCGGCGGCAGCGCGCTGTTCTTCGCTTGCCTGTTCGATCTGCTCGGCGACGGACGCGTCGTGACCGTCGACAATGGCAAGCCGGGCAGCACCGATGTCGACGGAATCATCCGGCCGCCGCCGGAGCATCCCCGCATCGCGTACATCGCCGGCTCTTCCGTCGATCCCTCCGTGGTGGAGCGGATCGCCGCGTCCATCGAGCCGGCCAACAAGGTCATGGTGGTTCTGGACAGCGATCATAGCCGCGACCATGTGCTGCGCGAGATGCGGGCCTATGCGCCGATGGTGAGCGAGGGGAGCTATCTCATCGTCGAGGACACCAATATCGGCGGGCATCCCGCGCTTCCGGAATTCGGGCCCGGCCCGTGGGAAGCCGTGGAGGCGTTCCTGGCCGAAAACCAAGACTTCTCGGTCGATGGATCGCGGGAGCGATTTCTGCTGACCATGAATCCGCGCGGCTATCTCAAGAAGCGCACGCGCCGGGGCTGAGCCGGATCGGCCGCGCGCGGCGGCCGGACGGCGTTTTGTATACGCGGGTGCCGAAAAGAGGGGATTTCTCGCCATGGCCGAGGCCGCGACCGTCCAGCTGTTCTCCTATGGCACGCTGCGGCTCGACAGCGTGCAGATGGCCTCGTTCGGACGGCTGCTCGAGGGGCGCGACGACGCCATGTTGGGCTTTCGCACCGACATGGTCGAAATCACCGATCCGGACGTGCTGGCCAAGAGCGGCCAGCGCTTCCATCCGATCGTCAGCCGCTCGGACGACCCGCGCGACGAGGTGGCCGGCAAGCTCTTCCGCATCACCGAGGCGGAACTCGCGGCCGCCGACCGCTACGAGGTTTCCGATTACAAGCGGATCGAGGTGACGCTGAAATCCGGCACCAAGGCGTGGGTGTATGTGAAGAAGTGACGCGCGGGGAGGTTGGTTAGCCGGATCGCTCTTTCGGGCGCGAACGCGCGCTCGGCCCCTCGCGCCGCGGCCACCGACGAGGAATCCACCTCGGCGCTCAATGCGCCATCAGCTCCTTGAGCCAGGCCATGATCGCGGTCTTGCCGGCGCTCGGCGTGCCGAGGTGATCGGAGTCGACCACGACATAGCGGTTCAGCGGATTGGCGGGAGCCTTGGCGAAGGCCCAGTCGGGGCCGCCCCGCTGCGACGGATCGTCCCTGCCGGCGACCCACAGGACCGGCGCCCGCAGCTTGGCCGTGTTGTCGGGAATCTTGTCGAGGCCCGTGTCGCCCCAGAAAGTCAGAAGGATTTTCGGCGAGGTGTGGACGACGGTGGGGCGCCCGTTGACGAAATCGAAATAGGCCTTCTCGTCGCCCTTGCCGGCCGCCAGCAGCGCATGCGCCTTGGCCACGGATTTCGCGGCCGCGGGCTGGTTCTGGGGCGTGGCGACCGAGTCGCCGGCCGGGGCCATCGCGACGATGCCCTTGATCTCGTCGCGGTTGGCCCCATACCAGAGCGAACCGCTGCCGCCGAGGCTTTGGCCGGAGATGACGATCGCGCTCGCGCCCTTGGCGCGCAGCTTGGCGACGGAAGCGTCCAGCTCGCCCAGGCAATCGGCATAGGGCTTGTCGAAGTCGCGGCTCTTCGACCAGCACATCTCGGGCTCGATGACGATATAGCCGCTGGCGTCGAGCAGCTTGCCGATTTCGCTGATCGGCCGGTCATTGGGGAAGCCCTGCATGCCGTGCATCAGAATGATGCCGAGCTTGTCGGCGGTCGCGGCCCCTTGCAGCGGCGCGGCGGCGAGGACCGCAGCGAACGCCAGGAAAATTGCGACGTGGATACGCATGATGCCCCCCGAAGCGTTTCTTTGCGCCGCCCCCCGGCCGCGCGCCACGGGCACTGTACACGCGTCTGGCCCGGTGCGCAGCAGTGGGCGGAACGGGCAACCACCGCGCGAGCACGACCCGATGCGCCCCTATGTGGCAAGAGACCGCAGTGTTACTCTGACGGGGCGAGCAATCCAGCTCTGACAATTGAGCCCGAATGGACCTTTTGAATTTTGTCTCGAATGTGATCGGCGAACAGGCCTGGCCCGCAGTCGCAATATTCGTGGTCTTGTTCGTGGCACGAAAGGCGCCATCAATGGCACCATACATCAAAGCGGTTCGCTATAAGGAGGTTGAAGTCACGCTCCGAGAGGTCCGCGAGAGCGTTGCCACTGCGTTGCCCGACCTTGGCAATTCAAAAACCGAAGAAACTGAACCAACGGACAAGATATTGCAGCTCGCCGAAATTGATACAGGTGTGGCAATTGCCGAGGTTTGGAAGCCTCTAGAGGCTCACATAATTGGGCTCATCCAGCACAATGGGCTCGTCCGCTTTACTCGACCAGATACTTTCATGAAAGTCCTCTTTGAGCGAGGCAAGATAACGTCTGAGGAGCTCCAACTCTTTGATCAACTTCGGAAGATACGCAACGAGAGTGTCCACGCCACAACTGACGTCGCGCCGACGGTCGCTGAGGTTATTGAGTATCGTGAATTTGTTCGAGCCTTCATCAGTCGCCTCGATCAAATCCGCTCGGAGCCGGGCTATATAGACGTTGCTCCGCCAAACAAGTGATGAGAGCGACCAAATTGAAAGTGTAGGACAAGGCGTGCCCTTAAAGAGAGAACGACAAGCCACCATCGCTTCACCGAACGAGCCAGTCAAGCAAAGGTCATCGGCCAGCGTGATTATCCGGCATCAAATCAACACTGATTCTGAGGCTTCAAGTACTTGCTGATCTGCCTCTGAAATTCACGGGGCAATCCGGATTCGGTCTTCCTCCGGATCCGTGCCCGCTTCTCCTTCAGAAATATCTTGGTTTTCAAACCCCGGATTCTCTCTTTCTCGCACCAATTGCCGTTCTTTATCGATGGCCACTTGGATTTCACCTGGCATTTTGGCCAGCACTTCGATCGTTTCCGAAAATGACAATTCTTTGTCGCCGATAGCGTGCGTCACGTAGCGCAGGAGCCCCCGAGCCTCTACGATAGTTACGTCGTACGATGGGACTCTCGTGGGGTTTGCCTTTAACCACATGGTCAGCCAACCGCAATACAACGATAGCGACTGTGACTCGCTCGTCAAACTACCGGTCGCGAGATCGTGCCGCGCGAGAATATCGGCCAGATCGTCCCAATCCTTCACGCCCCCAAAGGAGAACGGCGGAACGCCAACCGGCTTATCGGACCGAGCCAAAATTTCCAGGACTCTCGTCGCATTTCGTGACGCCAGCGGTTCATGGGCGAAGGCCTCCCTCCATTGCGGAGCCATCAATTGGTCCGTCTGATCAACGGTCCGGGGGTCAACACGGCCAACAGGGCGACGCCAGGCAGCGAATTTATCGGCAAATGCAACGACGACTAGTTTTCTAAGCAATTCACGCGCATGATATCTACTTATTATGGTAAGTAGGGAGGGTCGTATTTCGTTGTCGAAATGATGAGACGAGTCGAAGGAATTAGAAAATGACTCTATGTGACGAAGCCGCTCTTTGGCCTGCTGCCGGTTTCGCAGACACCGAGTTAGGTGTTTTGATGGAACCGGAGGTGGGTCATGGAGAGGCGGAAGTTTACGCGAGAGTTCAAGCTCGAGGCGGTCAAGCTGATCACGGACCGTGGGGTCGGGTACGCCCAGGCGTCCAGCGATCTGGGCGTGCACGCATCGGTGCTGCGCAACTGGGTGAAGGCG
>JASHSH010000420.1 GCA_030040955.1 Rhodospirillales bacterium | reverse complement strand
AAGGGTCGGGTGATCGAGGTCCGCGAGGGCGCGACGACCGCGCATGTGCGGGTCAAGGTCGCCCGCGATATCGAGATCACCGCCTCGATCACCAACGAGGCGGTCCAGGATCTGCGCCTCAAGAGAGGCGACAAAGTGTTGGCGGTCGTCAAGGCCTCCGATGTCATCATCGCCAAATAGACGACCCGCGCGCGGCCCTGGAGGGGTGGCCGCCGTCGAAGTCAAATAACTCGCGGAAGAGTAGCAATTTCCAAATAGTATCCTTCACCCAGCTATTTACGCAGATCAGCATTTCAATAATCTCCTTGGAATTGCTCAAAATTTGGATGTACAAACCCTGTTCGTGGCGGCAACGGGCCGTTTAGGGGCAAGAGCAGAACTGCCACCCGGTACGAAGCCATGAGCAAGAAGCCACCGTCCAGCGGAACCCCTCCGCACGAGAAGCCGGGCGCATCGTCGAAGCCTGCCGCGAGCCCTCCGGCTGCGGCGTCGCAGGCGCCGGTGGCCGGCGCACCCGGCGTGCCTGTCGCGACCCCGGAGGACGCGGTGCGCGGCGAGGTGCTGCGGCTGCTTCGCGGTCCGATCGCCCAGACCTTCAAGGGACTGATGCCTGAACTGGCGAACGCCCAAGATCCGTACGCCACGGTCCTCGGCAACCTCGAGCTGCTGGATCGCGCCTTCAAGCTGTTCGCGGCGCGCCGCGACGCGTTCGCCGCGTTCCTGGTCGACGCCAAGGGTGCGCCCGTCACCGAGGATTCGAAGCGCCTGGTCTGCGGCCGCTCGGTCAACGAGGTGGTGGCGATGACGGTGCGCTCGGGCATGCGCGGCTATGCCGAGCAGCATTTTGGCGAAACGGCAAGGCCCGCCCCGGTGGCCATCTCCGGCGCCTCGGCCGAGGACGCGCGCAAGGCGGGATGGATCGCCCAGGTCGCCGCGGCCTTCCGCCAACGCCACGGCCGCGACGCGTCGAAAGCCAAGGAGGGCGACGCGGCACGCTTCTACAAGGCGATCCGCGACATGCTCGACTATCCGTGGCAGGTGCCGTTCTTCCCGATCTATGTCGAGATTCCGGTGGAGCTGTTCGAGAAGGCGGGGATCGGCATCACCCGGCTCGACGACATCGAGAAGTTGCAGCGCCTCGCACGAATCGCCGGCGAGGACATCGGCAAGGCCGAGCGCGTGGTCACCGATCCGGAGTTGGCCAAGGAGATGCTGGAGAACAACCCGCTCGCGGTGGCCTCGGTCAGCAAGATGACCGCGCCCGAATTCGACAAGGTGCACGGCGCGCTCGCCCATCTCGACACCAGGCAGAAGTGGGACGTGTTCGGCAACACCCTGACCGCGGTGCTGATCGGCAAGGACAAGCGCATCACCAAGCAGGACGTATACATCCTCGCCGAGCATCTCAATCTGCTCAACGAATACGCGGTGCGCATCGTGTTCGATCTGAGGCTCGGCGCCGAGCAGTTCGCCCGGCTGCTCGAGACCGCGATCAAGGTGCTCGGCCGCGGCCTGTTCCTCGCGCTGTTCGGGCCGATCCCGTTCTTCGGCACCGACGACGCGGCGGCGGCGCGGCGCAAGAGCTACGCGACCTATGTCGAGGCCACCATCAAGGAGCTGATCGGCACGGTCCAGGAGCTCGTCGCCAAGTTCCAGCGCGACACGCCCGAGGTCATTCCCGAATGCGTCGCATTGGTCTGCCAGGCGCGCCGTGAGCGCATCGCCTTCGAATTCACCCGCCTGATGCCGGAGCCGGCCTGAGGGCGGGCTCAGCCGGCGAACATGCTCGCCGCGACATAGGCTTCGGCCACCGCCTCGATCCCGGCCCGATCCTCGCCGTCGAATCGCGCCCGAAGCGGGCTGTCAAGATCGAGCACGCCGAGGATGGCGCCCTCGCGCCGCAGCGGGACCACCAGCTCGGAGCGCGAGTCCGGGTCGCACGCGATATGGCCGGGAAATTCGTGCACGTCTGGCACGAGCACCGACTCGGCACGCCTCACCGCCGCTCCGCAGACACCGCGTCCGGCCGCGATGCGCACGCAGGCGGGCTTGCCGTGAAACGGGCCGAGGACGAGTTCGCCGCCCGCGCGCAAGAAATAGAATCCCGTCCAGTTCACATCCGCCAATGACCAGAACAGCAACGCCGATGCATTCGCGGCATTGGCGATGGGGTCGCTCTCGCCCGCGAACAGGGCGGCAAGCTGTTCGAGCAGATCGCGATACAGCGCGGGCTTCGCGGCGCTCGGCTTCGGCCGGAAGGTCAGCATCTCGGTCAGTGCGCCTTGCGTCCTTCGCGGTCGAGCGCGGCGAAGGCAGCGTCCGAGAGCGCGACGCTGGCCGCACCGACATTCTCGATCAGATGGTCGACGCTTCCGGTGCCGGGAATGGGGAGCATCACCTTGGATCGCTTGAGCGCCCAGGCTAAGACGACCTGGCCTGGCGTGGCCTTGAGTTCCGCCGCGGTCTTGGCGAGCGGTCCTCCCGCCTTGGCCAGCTCGCCGAAGGCCAGCGGCGCCCACGGGATGAATCCGATTCCCTGCGCCTCGCAATGGGTGAGCACGGCCTCGCTCTTGCGATCCACCAAATTGTACTGGTTCTGCACGGTCGCCACCGGGAAGTACCGGCGCGCCGCTTCGATCTCCTCGACGCCGACCTCGCTCAGCCCGACATGGCGGATCAGCCCTTCCTTGCGCATCGCCGCGATTACCTCGAACTGCTCGTCGCGCGGTACCTTGGGGTCGATGCGGTGCAGCTGCCATAGGTCGATGCGTTCCACGCGCAGGCGGCGCAGGCTCATCAGCACGCATTGGCGCAGATATTCCGGGCGACCAAGCGCCACCCAAATTCCGGGTCCAGGACGGGCGAGTCCGCCCTTGGTCGCGATCAGCAGTCCGCGATAGGGATGCAGCGTCTCGCGCAGCATGTCCTCGCTGACGAACGGGCCATAACTGTCGGCGGTGTCGATCAGGTCGACGCCAAGCTCGGGCACGCGGCGCAAGGTCTCGCGCGCGGCTTTTCCGTCAACCGGATCGCCCCACACGCCCTTGCCGGTGACGCGCATGGCGCCGAAGCCCAGGCGATGGACCTCGATGTCGCCGCCGACCTTGAAGCTTCCGGCGGCGGCGGCGCTGGGCTGCGAGGGCATGATATTGCTCCGGTTGGGGGGATCGCGGCGGCCAGCCTAACGCGGCCCGCCATCCGGGCACAATCGCGCTACTTCGTCTCCATCACGACTACGCCGTCCCAGCCGGGCGGGGGCGGCATCATCTTGTAGGCGCGGGCGCGGGAGATTTGCAGCGACGCGGCCTCGTCCCTGCCGCCGCGCGCCGCGATCACCTGCTCCATGCAGGCGATCGCCCCGTCCCAGTCGCGCGCCAGCAGCAGGCCCAGCCCGCGCTCGTAGATTCCGATCCATGGCTCGTCGGCGGCACCCGGCT
>JASHSH010000419.1 GCA_030040955.1 Rhodospirillales bacterium | reverse complement strand
TGTTGACCGCGCCCTTGTGGCGGAAGGTGGCCATCGCCCGGCGCAGCGCGTCGGCCTCGGTGGCGGTGAAGCCGGCGGCGACCATGGCGATGCGCATCGCCTGCTCCTGGAACAGCGGCACGCCGAGGGTCTTGCCCAGGGTGGCGCGCAGCGCCTCGGAGGGATATTCCACCGCTTCCTTGCCGTCGCGCCGGCGCAGATAGGGATGCACCATGTCGCCCTGGATCGGGCCGGGACGCACGATCGCCACCTCGATGACGAGATCGAAGAAGGTGCGCGGGCGCAGGCGCGGCAGCATGCTCATCTGCGCGCGGCTCTCGATCTGGAACACGCCCACCGTGTCGGCCTTGCAGATCATGTCGTAGGTGGCCGCGTCCTCGGCCGGCACGGTGGCGGGCGAGAGCGCGACGCCGCCTTCGCGCTCGATCAGCGCGAAGCACTTGCGCAGGCAGGTGAGGATGCCGAGCGCGAGCACGTCGACCTTGAGGATGCCGAGCGCGTCGAGATCGTCCTTGTCCCATTCGATCATGGTGCGGTCCGCCATCGCCGCGTTGGCGATCGGCACCGTCTCGGAGAGCGGGCCGCGGGTGAGCACGAAGCCGCCGACATGCTGCGAGAGATGGCGCGGGAAGCCGTGGATCTCGCCCGCGAGGTCGAGCGCGAGGCGCAGCCGGGGCGCCGCCGGATCGAGGCCGAGCCCGCGCACCTCGCCCGCCGCCAGCCCGTCCTCGTCCCAGCTTCCCCACAGATTGCCGGCGAGCGCGCCGAGCGCGTCGTCGGAGAGGCCGAGCGCCTTGCCGACCTCGCGGATCGCCGAGCGCGAGCGCCACGAGATCACGGTGGCGGCGATGCCGGCGCGGTGGCGGCCGTATTTGCCGTAGATGTACTGGATCACCTCCTCGCGGCGCTCGTGCTCGAAATCGACGTCGATGTCGGGCGGCTCGTCGCGCGCCGCCGAGATGAAGCGCTCGAACAGCATGCCCGCGCGCACCGGGTCGATGGCGGTGATGCCGAGGCAGTAGCACACCGCCGAATTGGCCGCCGAGCCGCGCCCCTGGCACAGGATGCCGCGGCTCCGCGCGAAGCGGACGATGTCGTGCACGGTGAGGAAATAGGGCGCGTAGCCGAGCCGCGCGATGAGCGCGAATTCGTGGCGGATCTGGGCGCGCACCTCGTCGGGGATGCAATCGGGATAGCGCGCGCCCGCGCCCTCCCAGGTCAGCCGCTCCATCTCGTCCTGCGGCGTGGCGCCTTCGGGCACCGGCTCGGCCGGATATTCGTAGCGCAGCTCGTCGAGCGAGAAGCGGCAGGCATCCGCGATGGCGAGGCCGCGCGCCAGCGCCGCGGGATGGTCGCGGAACAGCGCCGCCATCGCGGCCGGGGATTTGAGATGGCGCTCGGCGTTGGCGGCGAGCCGCAGACCGGCCTGGTCGATGGTGCAATGCTCGCGGATGCAGGTGAGCACGTCGGCGAGCGGGCGGCGGGCGGGCGCGTGCATGAGGACGTCGTTGGTGGCGAGCAGCGGCACCTCCGCCGCGCGCGCGATCTCGGCGAGATGCCAGAGCCGGGCCGCGTCGTCGCCCCGATAGCGCGGCGGGGCGGCGAGGCTCAGCCGTTCGCCGAATGCCGCGCGCAGCCGGGCGAGGAGCGCGGGCAGATGCGCGAAGGCGGCGGCGCCATCCACCGCATCGCTCATTGCCTCCACCCCACCGCTTATTGCCTCCACCCTCACCCCACCCCCCGCCCCTCCCCGTCGAGGGGAGGGGAGAGAAGTCGAAGCCCCTCCCCGTCGAGGGGAGGGGAGAAACGGGGCTGCGGTCGAAGCCCCTCCCCCGCTTGCGCGGGGAGGGGTCGGGGTGGGGGTGGAAGTCGCGGTGGGGGTCGTTGGAATCAGCGCGGCGTGGATGCCCTCGGCATGGGCGAGGATGTCGGCGAGCGACAGATGGCACTCGCCCTTCGGCGCGCGCAGATTGCCCTCCGTGAGCAGCGCGCACAGGCTTCCATAGGCGGCGCGGTCGGCGGGCCAGGCGAGCAGCTCGATCCCGTCTTGGGTGACGAGGCGCGCGCCGATCACCAGGCGCAGCCCCGCCTCCTTCGCCGCGACATGGGCGCGCACCGCGCCGGCCAGGCTGTTGCGGTCGGCGATGCCGATGGCGGCGAGGCCGAGTTCGCGCGCGGTCGCGACCAGCTCGGCGGCGTGCGAGGCGCCGCGCAGGAAGGAGTAGTTGCTGGCGACCGCCAGCTCGGCGAAGGCCGGCGGGACGAAAGGCACGGACATCGGAGGGCTCGCTCCTCGGCCGGCGGCGACGGGCGCGGGCGATCCGCGAACCGGCTTGCCGACGGGGCGAATTCTAGCAGATGTTCCTCAAATGTTCCAGCCTTGCTCCGATTTTCGCATTTTCGTTTTTTCGCGAGCTAGCTCGGCCAAGAGGCAGCGATGTTTCACGTGAAACCGGCGTAAATATACTTTACACCACAAACCGCAAGAGGTTGAAAATGGATGAGGTGAAGGGTGCCGAAGATATCCAGATCACGCCGGAGATGATGGAGGCTGGCTTTCTTGTGTTACGGGCTTCCGCAATAACAAATGATCTGCTGGAAGGGGATAGGTTAACGGTTGCCGAAATATATCGAGCCATGGAGCAGCAGCGTCGGCAGGCATCCTCCCACTAACGGCAAGTGTAAACATGGTGGCGAGCCGCGAGAACACATCGCACCTGCTCATAAACTCGGCGAGAGATTCGATTGTGATATGCGGGGTATTGGCGTCCATATCCCAGAAATTCGGAGGGACAAGCGTTACTACTACATTCGGCCGACCAGCTTCATTAAGTCCGCTGACGTTATGTGCCGCGCTCCAATGCACAATTTCGTCGCGCTTCGTGTCGATACCCCGCAACAGCTTCAAATACGAGTTCCAGAATAGGCTGTACGTCGTGCCGTGCCGTTTATGCAGAAGGCGATCCAACAAGGAAATACGCGTGGGTCTGCTCGCTATTTTGAAGAATACAATGGCTGCAACGTCAGGACTCATTACTGTGAGATGGGCGAACAGAAAGCATAACGCTTGCTCAAGCGCCGCGTAGGCTTGGATTGCGTGACCTCGCATCGGCCAAAGCTGGCTCGTGGCGGCGATCTGAGAAATGTCGTCCATTTTTATAGTTATGTTGGACATGCTATTGTCTCCCCATGGACACGCGACAATGCGAAGCCAAGTCACCCCAGCTCAGCGACAAAGAGGCGGACAGACGCATGAACGACGCGCTTAGGCGCGCGCTCAAGACTCCGCATAAACCGCACGTTGAGTCGAGTCGAAAGAGAAAGGGCGCTCCCGAGCCGGAACGCCCCGCCTCTACACCTTCCTCTTAATCATCGCGCGGAACTGAGCGCGCGTTATCCGCCGCTTTGGCTTAGTGGCTACCAGCTTGGGCGTACAAAAGCCGCTTGCCTTCGGCACCGCGAAGGGCAATGCGCGTGCGCTCCGCGTCATCGACGCCGAGCGCGCTACGGTTTGAATACCGGAAACAGAATTCGGCAAGATAGCGGCGAAGATGCTGCTCGCCGCAGTGCTGATAGACTCCCTTCATGCCGCGCTTGAAGATCGAGAAGAAGCCCTCAATCGTATTGGTCGAGACCTCTCCGCGACCGTACTCATGGGCGCTATGATTGACCGTTTCGTGCGCGGCAAATTCACGACCGGGCACGATGTAGTGCTTCGCATCATCCGTCATTAGGCGGCTCTGCGGATCGGCGTTCTCGGCGAGAATGCGCTTCACATCGTAGCCCTTGAGCCGGTCCATCTTGATCGCGCGAGCGCGGCCCTTGCGCTCCACAAGGGCAACGATCTTGTGCTCTTTCACGTTGCTACGTCGAATATGCCAGCCTTCCCGGTATGGAAAGCTTCTGACCTTTCCGATGTAGGTTTCATCGGCCTCAATGATTTTGCCTTCGCCCCCTAAAGGGCGCTGATCAATACCGTCCATCGCCTCTCGGATGCGATGCTCCATGAACCAGGCCGTTTTGTAGGTGACCCCGAGCTGGCGATGCATCTGGTTCGCGCTCATGCCCTTCTTGCTTCCGGCCATCAGCCGGAACGCGAGAAGCCACTTGTCGAGCGGGATGTGCGACCGCTCGAAGATCGTGCCGACCGTGACCGAGAAATCCTTGCGGCATTCCTTGGCGGCGCAGCGATACACGCCAACCTTCTTCGTCGCATAGGCTTTGCCGATCTCACCGCAGAACGGGCAAATCGGACCGTCCGGCCAGCGCAGCGCCTCAAGGTACTCGCGCGCCTTGGTCGCATCGTGAAAGTGAAGGGCGGTTAGGTCGGACATGGCTCAACTCCGTCTGTTGAGCCAAATCTAGCCCTCGTAGCTTGTGGTGTCAAGTATATTTACGCCGTGAAACCGCAAGAAATAACTTATTTCTTATCAATTTATTAGATACATATTGACGCTTTTCGCAAGGTGTGCGAAGCTCCATCCTAGGGTAGCTCGGATGGGCGGTATTACCGAGGTAGTACCGAGGTACCACGAAGTCATACCCGGCGGCGTACAAAATCAGTCCCCTAGCCTCCGCTGCCAGCGTACACGGTGGCCGGTCGCGGTCCGCGAGCGGCTAGCAGACTAACAGTTGCCGTGGTACGAAACTGAAAGCGCGTGATCCGACGCGTTGCTCGCGGGGATGATAACTGGCACATCGCGGACCCCAAAATCCATTGGGCTGCATCCTGAAAGTGACGGCGGCCGGCGGCGTTGCCTTTGCCACGATTGCGATGGCGTCGGACAATCTCGTAAAATACCTCTTCGGTCCCGGAGCATTGTGGATCGTTGGCGGAGCGCTTTTGGCCATGTGGTGGGCTTACTGGTCGTACTGCGTCGAGGACGCCCCCCGATGAACAAACATCCCAGTATCGATTGCTTCCCGTGCCGGTTTTTGGGCCGGGTGGCGCCGTGGGCGTTTCTGATCGTCGCGGCGGCGATCGCCGCCTTGCCGCTCAACGAAGGATGGCAGCGCGCCTCGGCCTATTTGAGCGCCGCCGGCCTCGCCCTGCTTGCCGGCGCGCTGGCGCTGAGTCTGTTCGAGCGCCTGGTGGTGCTCCGCCACCGATCGTAACGACCCCGCCACCAAACTTCCGCGACCTTCGCCCGCGTTCCGGCGTATATTCCCGCCGGGGGTAGGAACCGCCACCTCGTGAGGACGCCATGAAGCCGCAGCTTCGCTTCGCTCTCGCCGCCCTGGTCCTGCTCGCCGCCGCCGACGCTTCCGCCCAGCAAAATCCGCCCGCCTCCGGCCAGCAAATCCCCTTCGCCCAGCGCAAGCAGATGGTGATCGCCCGGATCAGCCAGGAAGTGACGATCATCCAGCAGTTCTCCAGCTGCGTGAACTCGGCGCAGAACGACCAGGCCCTGCACGCCTGCCGCGAGCAGCGGCGCCAGGCCGAGATGCAGTTGCGCCAGCGGATGGGCGAGTAGAGCGCCTTCTAGGTCATGGCCGGGCTTGACCCGGCCATCCACGCCATGCCTCAGCGATTTCGTGGATGCCCGGGTCACGGGCTTCGCCCGGCCCGGGCATGACGCGCGTAATGCTATCGCTCCTTCTTGTGCGCTTGGCGAACTGGTCATTATCCTGACCCGGCGACAAGAAACCGAGGCCGCGTCCAGGAGCACTCCGCATGACGTCCGAGCCAGCACCCAGCCGCCGCGAGATGATCTGGAACGTGGTCCGCGTCGCCTCGGGCAATTTCCTCGAGATGTACGACTTCTTCGTGTTCGGCTATTCGGCCGCGGCGATCGGGCGCGTGTTCTTCCCCGGCGGCAGCGAGTTCGCGCAGCTGATGCTCGCCTTCATGACCTTCGGCGTCGGCTTCCTGATGCGCCCGCTCGGCGCCATCGTGCTCGGCGCCTATATCGACGA
>JASHSH010000046.1 GCA_030040955.1 Rhodospirillales bacterium | reverse complement strand
GGCCGACCTCGTCCCAGGTCCAGCCGGTGTCGATGCACAGACGGGCGTAGAGATCGTCCCAGTCTAGCTGCGTTCCGTTCCCGCCAGGGCTTCCCCCACTTGGGTGAGCCCCGAGGCTTCGGCGATCGTGGGGATCGCGGCGAGGATTTCGCCCAACGTCACGCGCATGCCGGCGAGTTCGTCGGCGGCGATCTGGCCGTCGAGCGCGGCGGCGATGATGTCGCGCGCGGCATCCAGCCCGCCGTCGGCGAGGCCGAGCCGCAGCCGGGCGAAGGCGGGCAGGATGCGCTGGAGCTGGTCGAAGGTGAAGGCGGAGACGGCGAAGTCCCGCCCGCCGAGGGTGATCGATGGGGTCATCGGGGCCTAGATGTGCATTGAATATGGGGGTAAGGTGACTAATCTGGGGTTGTACCCAGGCTGGAGGAAAAGGCCGTGCCGGAGTTGTATCTTGGCTGTCTGTCTGCGATCAGAAAGCCGACGCCAACGCCGAAGCCCCAACCCGATCCTAGCGATCCGGTGAAGAAGGGCCCTAGAGCGTGACGTTCGCCAGCAGGTAATCTGCAAAACCCGCCGGCAGTGCGGCGAGCGCCCACCGGGTGCCCGTGCGCAGTAGCTTTCCACTCGTTTCGAGCCAGGCCTTATTGGCATCGATCCTGATTTGCATGTCTTTCAGCGATTGCACTAGTAGAGCTGCCCTATCGGTCGCTGCCGGCACAAGATTTCTAGGCTCATATCCCGCCAGAAAGAAGCTGACCGGCGCGCAAGCCCGCGCGCAGTAGGTTGCCGCAATCAATAGGCCGATAGCCGTGACGGCGGCGGCCGACTCAAAATCGACGGAACCGTGCTCGCTCGCCGCCAGGGTGGCCGCGGCGGCGAGAAAAGCGGCGGCGCCGGTGCCGAACACGCTGGTCAGCGTCGAGGCCCGCTGGTCGTTCGAGATGGCGACCTGGAGCGTGTTCTGGAGGTAGGTCTCGGCCAGGCGATGCAACTCATCCAGCGCCTCGCCCTTAACTTCCGAGAGCTCGCGCTCGAACTCGTCTTCTTTCTCCTTCTCTGTCTTTTCGCGTTCTTCTTCCAAGATTTCCGCCCCCGGCTCCCGCATCCGCGCGCGCGGATGCATGTCGGATAGTGCAACGAATGGTGGAGCCGAGTCTAGCTCGCCTCGTTGAAGCTCCAGGTGAACACGTTGCCCGCCGCATTGGCGAAGGCCTCGAAGTCGAGCTCGGGCACGGTGAAATCCTCCTGCTTCGAATCGAGCGTGAGCTTCGAGGAGACGCAGGAGAACAGCGTGAGATCCGCCTTCTTCAGCCCGCCGGGCGACTGGTAGCTGGTCTCGAGCACGGCCTGGAAGCTCGGCTGCACGCCGAGCAGGGGATTGGCCAGCGTGATCTGCTCGCCACTGCCCGCGATCGCGTACTGGTAGCTCACCAATATCGCCGCGCCGGCATCCGCCGCATTAAATGTGTAGGTGCCGGTGCCCGGGTTCACCGCGTACTGGCCCTGCGCCGGCGAGCTCGCCACCAGGATCAGCGGCAGCGCGGTCGCGGCATAGACCACGCCGAGATCGGTGGCGAAGCTCGCGTGGTTGTTGACCTGCACGGTGAACGGCGAGGATGCGGGCACCGACTGCGCCTCGGAGATCGAGAGCGTGGTCTGGCCCGCGCCCGCGGTCTGGCCGAAGAACAGATCGAAGAAGGCGCGGCCCTGGATCTGGCCGAACTTCGCCTTGCCGGTGATCTTGCTGGTGCCGCGCGCCACCGCCAGCGGGAACTGGTATTGGCCGTACAGTTCCTTGCTGGTCGAGGTGAATTCGACGCTCACCTCCTGGAGCGCGCCGAACTTGACCGGGGTCGCGTTGGCGATGTCGCCGCGCACGCCGAACAGCGTGCCCGAGCCGAAGGTGTAGATGGCCATGCGTGTCTCCTCGCGGGCGGGGCCGGTTCAGGGAAGCAGCATCTGGACGGTGAGGATGGCGGCGGCGCGCTCGCCCTCCACCGCCTCGAACACCTCGACCGGCCCCTCGATCCAGGCATGCGAGACCAGGCCGCCGAGGCTTTGCGCGTCCGCGCCGGCCGGCGGCGCGAGCGCGGCCTCGATGGCGTCGATCAGCGCGTTGAGCGCGATGCCGGCGGCGGTGTGGCGGTCCGGGTTGGCGGCGTAGAGATAGACCTTGGCGCCGAGCGTGTGCCGGGGCGGCAGGCCGCGTCGTTGCGCGATCAGCTGGCGGTCGACCGCCATGAACAGCGCGGGCAGTTCGGCCGCATTCATGTCGGCGAGGAAGCGCAACCGGCGGTCGCAGGTGACCACCGCGCCCGAGGTCTGCGCCGCGCCGAGGAGCGCGAACAACGCCGCGTAATAGGTCTCGCGCGTCATCCGTTCAGCG
This sequence comes from Rhodospirillales bacterium, assembly GCA_030040955.1. Lineage (GTDB taxonomy): Bacteria > Pseudomonadota > Alphaproteobacteria > Rhodospirillales > Magnetospirillaceae > JASHSH01. The sequence continues at coordinate 3,105 of JASHSH010000046.1, read as the reverse complement.
CCCCCGTCACCGCGTCGGTGTAGGCGGCGACGATGTCGTCCGCCATGTCGTCGAGCGCGCCTTCCATGTAGAAGCGCCCCGCATAGTCGAGGGTGCGGACGTAGGCGCGCACCAGCACGTCGCGCGGCGTGATGGGGCGGCCGAAGGCCTCGCTCTGGCGGCGCAGATGCTCGCGCACCGCTTCCGGCCCGGCGAAGCCGAATTCCTGGAACGCCGCATAGGGCGCCGAGGCGGTGGCCGTCGCGCCGGCGCCGCTCGCGTCCGAACTCGCCTCCACCGTGACCGAGGCCAGCAGCGCGCCCGAACGTTCGTCGAGTGCGCCGCCCGCGAGCGCCGAGTCGATCCCGCTCTGGAGCTGGCCGGCGAGCTGCGTGGTTGCCTGGGCAAGCGCATCGCGCGCCGCACCCCCCATCGCGGCGAGGCGCGAGTCGAACGCGTCGAGCTGGCCGATATCGACCGAAATCCCGCTCACAGCAGCGGCACCCTTCGGTAGGCGGCGAGGATGGTCGCCACCGAGGGCGGCATGTCCTTGATCACGAATGTGGTGGTCTCGCCGGCGATTCCCTTCGCCGCCATGCCGGTGCGGTCGATCTCGCGGTAGCGCCAGGCGATCAGCTCGATCGCCGCCTGCTCGATCTCGGGCGGAATGGTGGCGAAGCCGGCCGTGTAGGAAATCACCACGTTGCTCAACCCGCGGCGGAACAGATAGCCGTTGAGGTTGAGCAGCGTCGGCGTGAAGTAGAAGCCGGGCGTGGAGGCCGCGTCGCCCGGCGGAATCGCCTGCCCGTCGATGATGAGCGAGGCGACCGCGGTCGCCGGCGTTTGCAGGAAGGCGAGGCGCGCGCCCCCGGTTCCGTCCCGCGTCTCGGTGTAGGACTGCGAGGCCAAGCTCCGCGCGCACCAGGTCTGGATATAGTCGCTCGCCGCGGTGATCAGGCGGGAAAGCAGCGGCTCGTCCGCGTTGCCGGCGGGCAGGTCGAGCCACTGTTCGAGATCGGCGAGCGTGGTGAGATCGGATGCGGCCATGCGCGGATTCCCGTGCGGCGGAGGTTGGCGGGTTCGTCGCCCCGCCCCCTATCCGTTGCCGATGTTGGTGATCACACCGAAGGAGGGCGGGAAATAATTCTGGAGCACACCGTCGAAATAGACCCCGTACTCGTAGCGCCGCGCCTTGATCGGCCAGGCGATCTGGTAATAGTCGCGCCGCGTGCGGATCTGCAGCACGTTGGCCACGCCCGAGAGCGGATAGGGCAGGACGTCGGTGTCGAACATCAGCGTGCCCGGCGGCATGTTGGGATGCGGCTTCACCGCGATCGACTTGGCCCCGTCCATGGCGAACTTGTTGAGATACGAGGTGACCAGCTCGCCGCCCTGGACGTTGCCCTGCTCGACATTGATGACGAAGCGCTGCGCTCCGGTCATCGTGCCCGACAGCACCTTCTTGGTGATGTTCTGCTGCTCCTGCGAGCTCACCCAGATGGTGGTGGGCGAGAGCCGGTAGTTGTTCCAGAAGCTTTGCAGCGCGGCGTCGATCTCGACGATGCCGCCCGCGCCGTCGGCGGTGAGCGGCGTGCCGGTGCCGGCGGTGCCGGTGGCCTGCTGCGCGATATAGGCGTTGGAGCCCGACTTGGCGATCTGCGCCAGCAGCCCGTCGAACACGAGGGCGTTGGTCGAGTTGTCGAGCGTGCCCAGGCTGGCGGCGGTCTGCGAGCCGGCGGCCGCGGCCGCGATCACCACCGAGTTGATCGTGGTGATCGCGCCCAGCGTCTCCGATCCGGTCGCGCCCCAGAACCAGGCATAGGCGACCGCGCCGACCACCGGCGTCACCTGGGCGGCGATCGCGTTCGTGCTGGCGCCGTCGCTCGCCGTGGTCACCGTCTGGTTGGCGGACAGCTTGGCGGTGCCGCCGCCATAGGTGTCGACGCTGCCGTCGGCGTTGGTCCGGCTGACCTGGCCGCGCACGCCGGCGGCGACCGATCCGGTGAGATAGCCGTCGAGCGAAAGCGCGGCGCAGATCACCGAGAAGGTCGTGGCGGGAGCGAGCGCGCCCCCGGTGGTCTGGGCGGCCAGGGTGGGCGTCGGCGTGGTGCCGAGCGCGACCGAAGTGGCGCCGCCGAGGATCACCTTCTCCTCGCCGATCATCAGGGCGCGCAGCAGGCCCTGCGCGGCCAGCGCCTTCAGGTCGGTGAAGCCGTCGGCCGCGTAATCGGCCTCGAAGGTGACGTAGTCCTCGAGCCCGAGGCCGCGATACGCCGCCATATAGTCGGCGGTGGAGGTGGCGACCACGCCGCCGCGATTGCCTTCCGAGACGCCGACGGCGAGCGCGTTGACGTTGATGCCGGTGACCGCCTTCCAGTTCGCCTGGATGCCGCGCCCCGCGCCGACGCGTGCGATCTTGTTGCGTAGCGGCGTGACCACCGGGTAGAGCGCGAGCGCGCCCGGCTGGAGGTCGTAGTAGGTGAGGCCGGTGGTGGCCGAGCTGCTCTGCGTGAAGGCCTTGGCCAGCAGCTCGTCGGCGATCGGGTGACGCTGCGCCTCCTTGATCTTGGCCAGCGAGTCGTCGGTCGGATTGATCATCTGCGTCTCTCCTGTGCGGGAACGAAAAGCCCCGCCGGCGGCGGGGCGGGGTTTGGGTCGGGTTGCTTGGACTGGTGCCGGCAGCTGCTCACCCTTCGACAGGCTCAGGGTGAGGATTCAAGAAACCCTCATGCTGAGGAGCGAAGCGTCTCGAAGCATGAGGGAGCGGTGCGCCTAATACCGCACCACCATCGGCTTCCTGTGCGCGAGCTTGATCAGCGCGAGGCTCTTCTCCAGCCCGTCGGGCATGGCGCGGATCTTCTCCAACGCGTCGCCGTCCCCGTCGCCCGAGCCCGCGCGCACATCCTCGCCCTTGGCGATCGCGCGCAGGGCGGGACCGCCGGGCCGCGGCTGCGCTTCCAGCTCGGCGATGCGCCGGGCGAGCGAGTCGCGTTCGCCGGCGAGCTTGGCGAGCCCGTCCTGGAGCCGCTCGATCTCGCCCGCGAGCTTGGCGAGCGCGCCCGAGGGCGCCATCTTGCCGCCGCCGGCGTCCATGTCGGTCATCGCCGCCTCGCCCGGGCAGGCGGC
>JASHSH010000418.1 GCA_030040955.1 Rhodospirillales bacterium | reverse complement strand
CGGCGAGCTGCGCTTCGCCAAGGGCGCCGACCGCGCATCCGTCGAGGCCGCCGTGCTCGACCTTCCCTTCGTGCGCGCGCAACTCGACGGCAAGGCGAAGCCGAAGGTGGTGATCGTGCCCGACCGCATCGCCAACGTGGTGATCGAGGGGGCGAAATGAGCGCGCGGGACTTGCGCATCCTCGCGCCCGTGTTCGCGCTCGCGCTCGCCCTCGCCGGCTGCGGCTTCCGCCCGCTTTACGGCAACCGCGCCGTCGATCCGGACGTCGATCGCCAGCTCGCCAGCATCCATGTGGTGTCGCTCTCCGACCGCTCCGGCCAGTTGCTGCGCAATGCGCTGCTGCCGCGGCTCAATCCGGGCGGCGAGCCGCTTGATCCCCGCTACGAGCTGCAGGTGATCCTGAAGACTTCCGAGGCGCAGGTCGCGCTGCAAACCGACCAGACCGCGACGCGCGACGAGGTCACCTACGCGGTCAGCTATGTGCTCTACCGGGACAAGGTGGCGCTGACCAAGGGCAGCTTCACCGACATCTTGAGCTACGACTATCTGCCGCAGCATTACGCCAATGTGGTGGCGGCGCAGGACGTGGAGCGGCGGGCCTCGGAGGAGATCGCCGACGAGCTGCGCAACCGCATGGCCGCCTATTTCGCCCGCGCCGAACAGGCGCGCGAGCGCGCCGCCCAATCTTCGCCGGCCGCGCCGGCCGCGCCTTCCGCCGCCGCCGAGCGCGAGGAATCGCAGTGAAGCTTTCCGGGCGGCGCGTGGATGCGTTCCTCGCGCGGCCCGATCAAGCGGTGCGCGCGGTGCTGGTCTACGGCGCCGACACCGGCCTGGTGGAAGAGCGCATCGAGACGCTCGCGCGCTCGGTCGTGCCGGACGCGCGGGATCCCTTCCGCATCGGACGCATCGCCGGGCCGAAGCTGCTCGCCGATCCCGCGATCCTTGGCGACGAGGCGGCCGCGATCGCGCTCGGCGGCGGGCGGCGCGTAATCCATATCGAGGGCGCCACCGAGGCCTGCGCGCCCGTGCTCGAACGATTCCTCGCCGATGCGATGGGCGACGCGCTGGTGCTGGTGGCGGCGGAGTCGCTGGGGCCGCGCTCGGCGCTGCGCCGGCTGTTCGAGGAGACGGAGAACGCCGCCGCCCTGCCCTGCTACATGGATGAGGGCGAGGGGCTCGCGCGCGTGATCCGCGAGACGCTGGGCGCACACAAGATCGCGCCCGACGCCGAGGCGGTGGCGTGGCTCGCCGAGCATCTCGGCGCGGATAGGCGCGTCACCCGCTCGGAGCTGGAGAAGCTCGCGCTCTATCTCGGCCAGCCTGGACGGCTGCGCCTGGAGGATGCGATGGCTTGCGTGGGCGATGCCTCGGCACTCTCGCTCGACGATCTCACCCTGGCCGCCGCCGACGGCGACCACGCCCAGGCGCAGCGCGCGCTCGACAAGGTGTTCGCCGAGGGCACGCAGCCGGTGCAGGCGCTACGCGCGCTGGCGCGGCACTTCAAGCGGCTCCATCTGCTCGCCGGCGAGATCGCTTCCGGCAAGACGGTGCAGGCCGCGATCGATGGGCTCAAGCCAAAGCCCTATTTCCGCCTCGCCGACCGGCTGCGCGCGCAGGCGGGACGGTGGAGCGCGGAGCGCGCGGCCGGCGCGCTCGAACTCCTGCTCGCCGCCGAGATCGACGCCAAGACCACCGGCATGCCGGCCGAGACGCTGTGTTCGCGCGCGGTGATGCAGATCGCCCGCGCGGCGGAACGGGGGAAGAGGTAGGGGGCTGCCAGAGCGGCGAGAGGCATCAAGGCTACGATGGCTGCGCCAGCAGCGTGGCCTGGAGCTTCCATTCCGTCACTTCTCTAGCGAGTTCTATAAATGCCTGGCCAAATAGCCTCAGCTCGTCCTCGGAGTAGATGAATTCTGGCCGGTGGGTGGCGTCGAGTTGCCTTTCGGCATAGAGGGGAGGCACTAAGGCATACTGAGGCGGGTCATACCTGAGCCGCTCGTACTCCGGCAACGGCGGATGAAGAGTTTGTAAGGCTCGCAAAATGCTGTGCGCGACATCATTCCGGCGTTCCGCAAAGCCCGCAATGTTACCAAAGAGACTGCTTAGGTCGCCTTCCATTTGCTGGTTTGGGTGGCGTCGGAAAAACGCGTCCGATGCCTCTCGTAGTCGGGACAGTCTATTCCGAAATATTCGTGGCTCTCCATACTTTCGCATTACAGCAATATTGGACGGCCGATCTCTGAAATACGCGTATAAGTGACTTAAATGATATTCTAGTTCTTCCCACTCGCTGAGTACGCGGCCTTTTAGTCGGTAGACGTTGTCTTGGTCTTCATCTCCGCGCGCGGGAAAGGGGGGCACATCCCACGGGTTGCTCATTTTAGCTTCGCCTTATGAGGCCCAAATCGCTCGCGAACGCGCTCCAAGCAGTCTAGGGAGCGGCGACGCTCTCGGTGAGAATCTAGTAGGAAAAGGTGTTGAGCCCGAGTCTGTGGACTCGCTCCTCATCCTCTCCGCTGCCCCAGCCTTCGCAGCAGATCGTCGAGCTGGTCGAGCGATTTGTATTTGAGCGCGAGCGTGCCGCCCTGGCCGCGCGCCTTCAACGACACTTGAAGGCCCAGGCTCGCCGAGAGATCGCGCGCCAGCGCGCGCGCGTCCGCGTCGCCGCGCGCGGCCGGTTTCGTCTTCGCGCGCGCCTTGCCCCAATGCTTGGCCAGCGCCTCGGTCTCGCGCACGGAGAGGCCCTTCGCGGCGACGTGGCGCGCCAGCCCGAGCGCGTCCGCGCAGGCGAGCAGCGCGCGCGCATGTCCCGCGCTGATCTCGCCCGCATCGAGCAGCTTCTTCACGCCCTCGGGCAGGTCGAGCAGGCGCAGCATGTTGGCGAGATGCGGCCGGCTCTTGCCGAGATGGCGGGCGAGCGATTCCTGCGTGTGCTCGAACTGGTCGATCAGGCGGCGATAGCCTTGCGCCTCCTCGAGGGGCGAGAGGTCCTGGCGCTGGAGGTTCTCGACCAGCGCGGCCTCGAGCGCCTCGGCGTCGGAGAGCGCGCGCACCACCACCGGCACCTCGTGCAGACCGGCGCGCTGCGCCGCGCGCCAGCGCCGCTCGCCGGCGACGATCTCGAACATGTCGGGCGCGTCGGGGGCGCGGCGGACCAGAATCGGCTGGAGCATGCCGCGCTCGCGCAGGCTCTGGGCGAGCTCGTCGATCGCGGATTCGGGAAAACTGTGGCGCGGCTGGAACCGGCCCGGGCACAGGCTGCCGATCGGCAGGTTGCGGGTGCCGCCGCGCGCGCCCGTGTCGCCCGCCCGCGTCTCCGCCTCGGGCAATTCGCCGAGCAGCGCGGACAGGCCGCGCCCGAGTCCGCGGCGCGCGCCGCCTTCGGCCGCGCTCACGCCACCAGCTCCCGCTCGCGGCGCAGCACCTCGCCGGCCAGGCTCACATAGGCCTGCGATCCCGACGAGCGGAAATCGTAGAGCAGCACCGGCTTGCCGTGCGAGGGCGCCTCCGACACCCGCACATTGCGCGGGATCACCGTGTTGTAGACCTTGTCGCCGAAGAAGCCGCGCACGTCGGCCACCACCATGTCGGAGAGGTTGGTGCGGCCGTCGAACATGGTGAGCAGAATGCCGTGCAGCGCGAGGCCGGGATTGAAGCTTTGCTGCACCCGCTCGATCGTTTTCACCACCTGCGAGACGCCGTCGAGCGCCAGGAACTCGCATTGCAGCGGAACCAGCACGGCGGCGGCCGCGACGAGCGCATTCAGCATCAAGAGCGTGAGCCCTGGCGGACAGTCTATCAGTATGTAATCAAAGGGAAATTCCAGCATTCCGGGATCGGCGAGCGCCTCCTTCAGGCGGAACTCGCGCCGCTCGGTCTCGACCAGCTCGATCTCGGCGCCGGCGAGGTCGGCGTTCGCCGGCACCAGCCAGAGATTGGCGACCTGGGTGCGCACCGCCGCCTCGGCCAGGGTCGCCTCGCCGGTGAGCAGATGGTACGAGGTCACGCGGCGATCCTTGCGCTCGATGCCGAGCCCGGTGCTGGCATTGCCCTGCGGGTCGAGATCGACGATCAGCACCCGCTTCTCGGTGGCGGCGAGCGCGGTGGCGAGGTTGATCGCGGTGGTGGTCTTGCCGACACCCCCCTTCTGATTCGCGATGGCGATGATGCGTGGCGCGAAAGCGCGCGCAAGCCTTGCGCCGGTGTCGGGCCCGCTAGCCGGATCGACCACGTCTCACCTCGCTCAGACGAAGGATGCGCGCATGGGCGTCGGTTTCGCTCGCGATGCGCTCGACCCTCATATTCCAGTGTTTTTCGGCCCGGGTCAATTCCTCTTCGAAGCCCTTGCCCTTGAGGAAGAGGCAGACCGTGCGCGGTGCGAGCTGGCGTTCGACCAGGTCCAGCAGCTCGGCCAGCGGCGCGGCCGCGCGGGCCACGATGGAAGCGGCGCCGAGCGGGGCGAGGGTCTCGACGCGGGCATCATGGAGGATGATGTTGCGCGCTCCGGTGACGCGAATCGCCTCTTGGAGGAAGGCGCATTTGCGCTGGTCGCTTTCGACCAGATGCACCTCGCGCGGCGAGAGGATCGCGAGTACGAGGCCGGGAAAACCCGCCCCGGTTCCGACATCGAGCACGGGGCCATCAGGAAGATGCGGCGCTACTTGCGCGGAATCGAGGAAATGCCGGCGCCAGAGATCGGCCAGGCTCGCCGCACTCACCAGGTTGATGCGCGCCTGCCAGCGTTTCAGCAGCGCCGCATAGGCCTCGAATCGGACCAATGTTTCACGTGAAACATCGGCGCGTCTGGCGAATTCCTCGGGCGCGAGGGGCGAGCTCACGCCGCCCGGTCTCGCCGCTTCACATGGGCGAGCAGGGCGATCAGCGCGGCCGGGGTCACGCCTTGGATGCGTCCGGCCGCGCCCAGCGTGGCGGGCCGCGCGCGGCCGAGTTTCTGGCGGATTTCGGCCGACAGGCTGCCGACCTGGTCGTAGTCGAGATCGGGCGGCAGCAGCAGACCCTCGTCGCGGCGGAAGGCCGCGATATCGGCTTCCTGGCGGGCGAGATAGCCGGAATAACGGCCTTCGATCTCGAGCTGCTCGGCGATCTCGGGGGCGAGTGCGCTTAGCTCCGGCCACAGGGCGACGAGGTCGCGCCACGCGATTTCGGGCAGGCGCAGCAAGTCGAAAGCCGAGCGGCGAACGCCATCGCGGTTCACCGCGATGCCGCGGGCGCGCAGCTCATCGGGCGAGGCGGCGAGCGCGCCCATCCGCGCGCGTCCCCCGGCCAGCGCCGCGGCCTTGGCGGCGAAGACGGCCACGCGCTCGGAGCCGACGCAACCCACGGCAATACCGCGCGGGGTGAGACGGGCGTCGGCATTGTCGGCGCGCAGGAGAAGCCGATACTCGGCGCGCGAGGTGAACATCCTGTAGGGCTCGGCGGTGCCTCGGACCACAAGATCATCGATGAGCACGCCGACATAGGCCTCGGCGCGGTCGAGCGTGAACTCGCCGCCGCCACCCGCCTTCAACGCCGCATTGATGCCGGCGACGATGCCCTGCGCGGCGGCTTCCTCGTATCCCGTGGTGCCGTTGATCTGGCCAGCCAGGAACAGCGCGCCGACCCGGCGCGTCTCCAACGTGGGGCGCAGTTCGCGCGGATCGACATAGTCGTATTCGATCGCATAGCCGGGGCGGAGCATCGTCGCGCGTTCGAGGCCGGGGATGGTGCGCAGCAGCGCCGCCTGCACCTCCTCGGGCAGCGAAGTCGAGATGCCGTTGGGATAGACGGTGTCGTCGTCCAGCCCTTCGGGTTCGAGGAAAATCTGGTGACGCTCGCGCTCGGCGAAGCGCACCACCTTGTCCTCGATCGACGGGCAATAACGCGGCCCGACCGATGCGATCTGCCCGGAATACATCGGCGAGCGGTGCAAATTCGCGCGGATCAGCGCGTGGCCCTCGGCCGTGGTGGCGGTGATGCCGCAAGCGATTTGCGGGGTATCGATCCGCTTGGTAAGAAAGGAGAAAGGCCGAGGAGGGTCATCGCCCGGCTGCATTTCGACCGCTGCCCAATCGATGCTCCGGCCGTCGAGCCGGCAGGGCGTGCCGGTCTTCAGCCGCCCCAGCGGGAAGCCGAGCCGGGCGAGCGTGCGCGAAAGCCCGATGCTCGGCGCATCGCCCATGCGTCCGGCGGGTATCTTGCGCTCGCCGATATGGATCAGTCCGGAGAGGAAGGTGCCGGTGGTAAGCACCACCACGCCGGCGGCGATGGTCTCGCCCGCTTCGGTGACCACGCCCGCGACCCGGCCCGCCGCGTCGATCGCCAGGTCTTCCACCGAGGCGGCGACGAGGTCGAGATTCGCGGTGGCGTCAAGCGCCGCCCGCATCGCGCGGCGATAGAGCTTGCGGTCGGCCTGGGCGC
>JASHSH010000417.1 GCA_030040955.1 Rhodospirillales bacterium | reverse complement strand
CGCGCCGCCGGCAAGGCGCCGGCCGGCCGGGTGGCGCTCGCGGTCGAGCGCCGCGGCAGGCACATCATCTTCACCTGCCGCGACGACGGGCGCGGGCTCGATCTCGACGCGGTGCGGCGGGTGGCGGTGGAACGCGGCCTGCTCCGGGCCGGGTCGGACACGCGCGACCCCGAGGAGCTGATCCGGCTGCTGATGCGCGGCGGCATCAGCACCTCGGAGACGGTGACCGAGGTATCGGGCCGCGGCATCGGCATGGACGTGGTGCGCGAATCGGTCGGCAAGCTCGGCGGCGAGCTGGTGGTGCGCACCGAGGCGGGCAAGGGCGCCACGTTCGAGATCGCCGTGCCGCTTTCGGTCGCCTCGATCGAAGCGCTGGCGGTCGAGGCGGAAGGCGCCACGGTCACCATCCCGCTCGATGCGGTGCGCACCGTCCTGCGCGTCGCGGGCGACGAGATCGCCTGGGCGGCCGAGGGCGCCTCGATGCTGTTCGACGGCCAGGCGATCCCGTTTCTTTCCCTCTCCCAGGCGCTGTTCGGAACGCCCCCGCTCGGATCGCGCACCTGGCCGACGGTGGTGGTGGCCGCGGCCGGCAATCTGGTCGCGGTCGGGGTCGAGCGGCTGCGCGGCACCGCGCGCGTGGTCGTCCGCCCGCTGTCGGAGCTGGCGCCCTCCGGCCCGGTGGTCGCGGGCGCCTCGCTCGACGCCGAGGGCAATCCGCAGATCGTGCTCGATCCCGACGGGCTGGTCGAACTCGGCCGCGGCGGGGTCACCGCCGAGCTGCGCCCGACGCCCTCCGGCCTGCCGATCCTGGTGGTCGACGATTCGCTCACCACCCGCATGCTGGAGCAGAGCATCCTCGAATCGGCCGGCTACGAGGTCGACCTGGCGGCGTCGGGCGAGGCCGGGCTCGACAGCGTGCGCCGCAAACGCTACGCGCTGATCCTGTGCGACGTCGAGATGCCGGGCATGGACGGATTCGCCTTCGTCGAGAGCATCCGGTCCGACCCGGCGGCGCACGACGTGCCCGCCATCCTGGTGACCTCGCGGGCCTCGGCCGAGGACCGGCAGCGCGGGCGCGATGTCCGCGCCCAGGGCTATGTGGTCAAGAGCGACTTCGACCAGACCAAGCTGCTCGACATGATCCGCTCGCTGGTTGCCTAGCCATGGCCAGGACGCGCGTCCTGATCGCCGAGGATTCGCTGACCGTGCGCCGGCACCTCGCCGACGTGCTGGCGGCCGATCCCGACATCGATCTGGTCGGCGAGGCGGAGGACGGCAAGCGCGCGATCGAGCTTTGCCAGCGGCTGCGGCCCGACATGGTCACCATGGACATGATGATGCCGGAGATGACCGGCCTGGCCGCCACCGAGTACATCATGGCCCATTGCCCGACGCCGATCCTGATCGTCTCCTCGTCGGTCAATCGCGGCGAGCTGTTCCGCACCTACGACGCGCTGGCGGCGGGCGCGGTCGACGTGCTGGAGAAGCCGGACGGCGACGGGCCGGACGGCGACTGGGAACGCCGGCTCCTGGCGGCGGTCAAGCTGGTCGCCAAGATTCGCGTCATCACCCATCTGCGGGCGCGCGTCGCGGCGCCGACGCGCCCCACCGCTTCGCCGCCGTCGCCGGCGCCGGCGCCGGGCCCGTCCGGCGGAGCCTGCGAGCTGGTGGCGATCGGCGCCTCGACCGGCGGACCGGGCGCGATCGTCGAGATCCTGAGCGGACTGCCGGTCGAGTTCCGCCTGCCGGTGCTGCTCGTGCTCCACATCAACGAGCCTTTCGGCACCGCCTTCGCCGAATGGCTGGACGGGCAGACCGGCCGGCGCGTATCGCATCCCGCCGACGGCCAGGCGGTCGCCGACCTGGCCGGGCGGGTGGCGATGGCGCCGGGCGGACGCCATCTGGTGGTGCGCGACGGGCGGCTGCGGCTCACCCTCGATCCCGAGCGCAACTCGTGCCGGCCCTCGGTCGACGTGCTGTTCGAATCGGTGGCGCGGTCCTACGGCGCGCGGGCGGCCGCCTGCCTGCTCACCGGAATGGGCCGCGACGGGGCCGCCGGCCTGCTGCAAATCCGCCGGGCGGGCGGCATCACCATCGCGCAGGACGAGGCCAGCTCGGTGATTTTCGGGATGCCGCGCGAGGCAATTCAGATGGGCGCGGCGGCGCAAATCCTGCCGCTTGGCGAGATCGCGCCCGCGTTGGGGCGCATCGCGGCGGCGCGGAGAGTGCAATGACCGCCGACGTGCTCATCGTTGACGACAGCATCACCGTCCGCATGGACCTGCTCGAAGCCTTGGACGAGGCCGGCATCGGCGCCACCGCCTGCGCCTCGGTTCGCGAGGCAAGGGAGGCCCTGGCCGGGTCGAAATTCGCCCTGGTGATCCTCGACATCCTGCTGCCCGACGGCGACGGGACCGACATCCTGCGCGAGATCCGCGGCGGCCCGGCGGGTGTCGACACCGTCGTCATGCTGCTTTCGTCGGAGGCGGAGGTGCGCGACCGCGTGCGCGGATTCACCCTCGGCGCGGACGAATATGTCGGCAAACCCTACGAGTCCGGCTATGTCGTCGCGCGCGCGCGCGACCTGCTGCGCCGGCGCGGCGGGACGAGCGCGTCCGCCGAGCCGACCGTGCTGCTGATCGACGACAGCATCACCTTCCGCGAGGCGCTCAAGCAGTCGCTGGCCGACGCAGCCTACCGCGTGCTCACCGCCGGTAGCGGCGAGGAAGGGTTGCGGATCGCGGCCACCGCGCGCCCGGACGCGATCGTCGTCGACGGGATGCTGCCGGGAATCGACGGCGCCGCGGTGGTGCGGCGCGTCCGTCTCGACGCCGTGCTGCGCGGCACGCCCTGTCTCCTGCTCACCGCGGCCGACGGGCATGCGGCGGAAATTCAGGCGCTGGAGGCCGGCGCCGACGGCTTCGCGCGCAAGGACGAGGACATATCGGTGGTGCTCGCGCGGCTGGCCGCGCTGCTGCGCCAGGCGGGCGCGCAGCGGCGCGACGAGGAGACGGCGAGCATCCTCGGCCCGCGCAAGATATTGGCCGTCGACGACAGCGAGACCTATCTCCAGGAATTGGCCGAGGTGCTCCGCCAGGACGGCTACGACGTGGTGCTCGCCCGCTCGGGCGAGGAGGCGCTCGAACTGCTCGCGGTGCAGACCGTGGACTGCGTCCTCCTCGACCTGATCATGCCGGGCATGGGCGGCCAGGAGGTCTGCCGTCGGGTCAAGGCCGCCCCGGTGATGCGCGACACGCCGGTGATCATGCTCACCGCGCGGGAGGACCGCGACGCGATCATCGAGGGACTCGGCGCCGGCGCCGACGACTACATCGTCAAGTCGAGCGACTTCAAGGTGCTGCGCGCGCGCGTCCTCGCCCAGATCCGCCGCAAGCAGTTCGAGGACGAACACCGGCGCATCCGGGAGCAAATGCTGCACAAGGAACTGGAGACGACGGAGGCGCGGGCCGCGCAGAAGCTGGCCGAGGTGCGCGCGGCCCTGGTGGACGAATTGGAGACGCGCAACGCGGAACTGGCGGCGGCGAAGGAGAC
>JASHSH010000416.1 GCA_030040955.1 Rhodospirillales bacterium | reverse complement strand
AGCCGCTCGATCTCGCCCGCGAGCTTGGCGAGCGCGCCCGAGGGCGCCATCTTGCCGCCGCCGGCGTCCATGTCGGTCATCGCCGCCTCGCCCGGGCAGGCGGCGCCGAGCGCGACCGAGGTGTCGTGCAGGAGTTGGACGCGGGAGAGGTCGGTGGCGCTGTGCCGGCGGCCTTCCTTGGCGAGCGCGCGGAACGGGCGCTGCTCGCTGATGCCGTCGACCTTCACCATGGTGAAGCTGGCGGACGGGATGCAGGGCAGGTCGACCAGGCTGATCTCGGCCGGCTGCGCGGTATAGCGCGTGTAGGCGCCTTCCTTCCAGCGCTTCAGATAGCGCCCGCCCGGCGAGAAGCCGGTATAGACCCCCTCCTCCACCTTGCGCCAGGCATCGTCGTCGACGATGCGCGCGACGAGCTGGATGGCGCGGCCGGGATCGTCAAAGCTCATCTCCTCGATGCGGCCCGCCGCCGTGGGGCCGTGCATGGCGCGCAGATTGCCGAGGCTCTTGCCGCCCGAATTCTTCTGCATCTCGTTCGACCAGGCGGCGAAATGCGGCTTCGAGCTGGCATAGTCGAAAATCTCGGCCGAGCGGTCCGGCGTCTCGTCGATGCGGCCCCAGACCAAGCGCTGATTTGCGTCGGCCTTGAGCAGCGGGATGAACATCTCGTGCATGGTCTCTCCTTTCGGCGAAGACATGGCGGCGCGCGCGCCGGCGCGGCGCGGCTTCGGGTTCCTCTCCCCTGCGGGGAGCAAAAAGGCTGGAGTCGCGTTACGCCCGCGTAGTTCGCGGCGTCAGAGAATTCTTCCGTATTTGTCGATCGAGGCCTGGAACTCGTCCTCGAGGCCGGGGAAGGCCGCGAAGACATGCTTGTTCAGCGTGAGCGAAGCCTCCGCGCCGATCGAGGCGATCATCTTGGCGAGCACCTTGTATTCCTCGGGGTCGCACTGCGCCTTCAGCAGCGGGAGAAGATCGGTCAACTCGCCGAAGCTGCGGAACGAGGCTCGGATGACGTGCCGGGCTACTTCGCGATCCATGGCGCGGCCTTGTCCTTGAGCTGGCGCTTAGAGCAGGACACCGTATTTATCGACCGTCCCATGAACCTCTTCGCGAAGTCCCGGGAACCGGTCGTAGAAGTGCTGGTTCAGTTTCAGCTGCATGTCCGCGCCGATCGTGGCGATGATTTTAGCCAGAGCCGTGTACTCCGCTTCGTCGCATTGATCCTTCAGCAGCGGCAATAAGTCGCAGATTTCCCGGAAGCCTCGATACGAGGCTCGGATGACGTGCCGGGCTACCTCGCGATCCATGGCGCGGCTCCTTCGGTCCGCAGCGATCTCTATCGGCGGTACACGACCTTCGCCGGGCTGAGACTCGAAGTAATGAGCTCTAGCATCGCGCGCGCAATCTCGCGTTCGACGCCAACTCGTGTGGCGAAGTCCGGTACGGACAAGCCATTGATGGCTTCGTTCATGCAGTTGTTCAGGGTCACGAGCTCCTCATGATCGGCCCGAATTTCGAACTCGTCGTCGGCGATCTTCGTCACCTTCATCCGCCCCACCTCCGCGTCCGCCTCGACGGACGGAGACCCATCGCCCGATCTCAGTTCGCCGGCGCGTACCACCGAACGTTATCCACCGGAGTTAGACCACGCCGTTCATCCACCCACTCCCGTTCGACTCTGGCCAGGATCGCCTTCGGATCGGTTTCGGGCCAGTAGGCTACGCCGCCCCCCGCGGTTCGTTCGCCGGGGCGCAATCCCAGTTCCAGCAGCCTGGCCAACACGAACATCGCGGCACGTTTCCGTTGCAGCAGTTCGCGGATGCCGAAGCGATGTTTCAGCACGTCCAGGACGCCCCCGGTGTCGACGGATCGAAAAAAGCTGAACGTGGCGTGCGCGGCGTAATCGGCCGCCTTCTCTTCCATCGCCGCCGACCCTTCGGCGCCATGGACGGTCCCCGGCCCGAGCGCCGCGCTCAACGGGCAGGGCTCGGCCGCGTGCCGCTTCGCCGCCTCGATCAACGGAGGGATGTCCTGCACGGCATATTTCGGCCAGTTGCCCGCATCCGGTCCCGATTCCGCTGCGCGTATTGCTGCATCGAGTTGCCCGCGCGCCTCGTCGAATCGGCCCGACTGAAGCAAGTCCAGCACGTCCGCGACGCGGTCGCGGAGCGCGCGCTCATTCGCGTACCCGCCCTCCAGATGGGTCGTGACCCACGCGGCGTCTTCGCCCATGCGCTGGTGCCAATTCGCGTACAGGTCGGCGTTCGCGCGGCAAGCCGGCTCGAATCTCTTCGCCGTGAGATTCCATACAGTAGCCAGTGGGTATCCGGCGACGTTGTAGGCGTTCGTCACCAGCACCGGGTGGATCGGCGATCCGGATTCGAACAAATTCTGCGGCAGCCCCCACCCCGACGGCGTGATATCACGGGTCGCGCCCTTCATCCGAATGAGTTGAATCGAATAGTTCTGCGGCATGCTGCCGCCCTCGTTGAGCAGCACCAGCAGATACGGAACGCCGTCGCCGGCCAGGTCGAAGCCCGTGGGTTGCTCGAAGAAAACCCCGTCGTACTCGCCCAACCGGTCACCGTCGCGCAGCAAGGTCAGACGTACGCCGTCGCCGGGGCCAGGGCGGACGCGGTGCACCTCGAAGAACTCGCCACTGGGGCGCTTCCAGATCAGCGCGAGATAGGTGGGCGCCGAGGCCGCGTCGTGGAACAGCAGATGCGCCGTCAGACGCGTGCCGGCACCGCGTCTCGCTTTCAGGCGCGCCAACAGGCGACCGAGCCAATGCGGTTCCTGCTCCGCGCCGAACACGAAGGGAAAAGCTCCGTGGTCGGGCTCGATCACTTGCCCGAATGCCGAAGCCGTCGGCGCGCCCGGGTCCGACTCGGCGGCTGCGTCGGTCGTCGCTACCCCCGACGATGCGAGCGCCGCGAATACGAGGCCGGCGCTCCACCTTGTCACTTGGCCGGCCGACTTGCGCACACGTTCTTTCC
>JASHSH010000415.1 GCA_030040955.1 Rhodospirillales bacterium | reverse complement strand
GTCGAGATCGCCCCCGAGGCGCCGGCCCGCCGCCGGCTCGCCTACGACGAGCTGCTCGCCAACCAGCTCGCGCTCGCCCTGGTGCGCGCCAATCTGCGCCGCCGGAAAGGCCGCACGCTCCAGGGCGACGGGCGCGTGCGCAAGCGCATCGCCGACCATCTGCCCTTCGCGCTGACCGAGGCGCAGCGCCGCGTGCTTGGCGAGATCGATGCCGACATGGCGGTGCCGTTGCGCATGCTCCGCCTGCTCCAAGGCGATGTGGGATCGGGGAAGACGGTGGTGGCGCTGCTCGCCATGGCGGCCGCGGTCGAGGCCGGCACGCAGGCGGCGCTGATGGCGCCGACCGAGCTGCTGGCGCGGCAGCATCTCGCCACCCTCGAAGCGTTCGGCGCGCCGGCGGGGCTGCGCATCGCCCTGCTCACCGGCCGGGCGAAGGGCAAGGGCCGCGAGAGCGCGATGGAGGCGATCGCCTCGGGCGAGGTCGATATCGCCATCGGCACGCATGCGCTGTTCCAGGAGGGAGTCGAATTCCGCGATCTCGGCCTCGCGGTGGTCGACGAGCAGCACCGGTTCGGCGTGCATCAGCGGCTCGAGCTCGCGGCCAAGGGCCACGCGGTGGACATGCTGGTGATGACCGCGACGCCGATTCCGCGCACGCTCATGCTCACCGCCTATGGCGACATGGATGTCTCGCGCCTCGACGGCAAGCCGCCGGGCCGCAAGCCGGTGGATACCCGCGCGATACCGCTCGCGCGGCTCGACGAGGTGGCGGGCGCGCTGCGCCGGGCCATCGCCATCGGAAGCCGGGTCTATTGGGTCTGCCCGCTGGTCGAGGAATCGGAGAAGGTGGACCTCGCCGCCGCGGTCGAGCGGCACCGCGCGCTGGCGGCGCAGTTCGGCGACCGGGTGGGACTGATTCACGGCCGCATGAAGGGCCCCGAGCGCGACCGAGCCATGGCGGCGCTGGCCGAGGGGGTGATCGACATATTGGTGGCGACCACGGTGATTGAAGTCGGCGTCGACGTGCCCGAGGCGACCGTGATGGTGATCGAGCATGCCGAGCGCTTCGGCCTCGCCCAGCTCCACCAGCTGCGCGGCCGGATCGGCCGCGGCGAGCGGCCTTCGTCCTGCATCCTTCTCTACGGCGAGCCGCTGGGCGAGACCGCGCGCGAGCGCCTCAACATCCTGCGTGAGACCGACGACGGGTTCCGCATCGCCGAGGAGGATCTCCGCCTGCGCGGCGCCGGCGAGGTGCTGGGCACGCGGCAAAGCGGCATGCCCGAATTCCGCCTGGCCGAGCTGCCCGCGCATGCCGATCTCCTCGCGATCGCACGCGACGATGTGCGCGTCTTCCTCGCCAAGGACCCGGAGTTGCAGACCCCTCGGGGCGAAGCCTTGCGCACCCTGCTCTATCTGTTCGGGCAGGATGCGCAGGTGCGCACCCTACGCTCGGGCTAGGCGGGGCGTGGCGATGGCCGAGAAATTCGAGGCTCCTCAGGTTGGCGTCGGCGCGGTGGTGTGGAGAGGCGAGCGGCTGCTGCTGATCCGCCGCGGACACGCCCCTCGCAAGGGCGCCTGGAGCCTGCCGGGCGGCCGTCAGAAGCTCGGCGAGACGGTCGAGGAGGCGGTGCTGCGCGAGTTGCGCGAAGAGACCGGCATCGAAGCGCGAATTACCGGGCTCGCCGCGGTGGTCGATCTGATCGAGCGGGAGGGCGCACGCCTGGCCTACCACTACACGGTGATCGACATGATCGCCGAATGGACCGCGGGCGAGGCGGCGGCGGGGGATGACGCCGCCGAGGTCGCCTGGGTCGCGCCCGACGCGCTCGGCCCGTACGCCCTCACGCCCAAGATGCTCGAAGTGATCGCCATCGCGCGCGCCAAGCGGGGGACCGATGGCGGCTGACCCCGCCGGCTCAACCGCCCGGTTCGCGGAAGTTCAGCTCGAACATCACCCGGTTCGGGTCGTAGACGAACAACTGGCGGAACAGCCCATCCGCCCGATGGCGCTCGCGGAAGCTGATGCCGAGGTCGAGGAAATGCCGGCGCATGGCGTCGAAATTCTCGGCGGTGAAGGCTACATGGTCGAAATTCCCGGTCTCGTCGGCATCGCTGCCCCCCAGCTCATAGCCCGGCGGCACGACATGGATCACGGCCGCCTCGCCGCAATACATCCAGTAGCCCGGGAATCCGAGATCGGGCCGCCAGCCGGCGCGCATTCCCAGCACCTTCTCGTACCAGTCCTTGGTCGCGTCGAGATGCTCGGTGCGCACGGTGACGTGGTTGAGCGCGGTCAGCCCCATGAACGTTCTCCCTCGAATCGGCCGGATTGTAGCAGAATCCGGCCGGCACCGACCAAAGGCGGAACGCAAATTATTCGGACGGCGATTGAATTTCGCTGCCGGTTGGTGGCAAACTCCGCCATCGTCCCGCAACCCACTGGCCGCGTTTCCGATGTCCGGAGAAAATCAAGACCGCACCCGCCTGCGCAAGATCGCCAGCAATCTCAGCGAGGAAGAGCGGCTGCAGAAGCTCGGCCAGGCGGCCGATGTCCGCCGCGACATCGAGGAGACGCTCGGCACCGACGTGGTCAACCACGAGAAGCTGGTCGTGCTGGTCGAGCATATCTGGCTCTCGGTTCCGGTGACGCAGCGCGATGCGTTCAGCGCGACGGACTGGCAGAAGGCGATCTACGAACGTTGCACCGCCGCGCTGAAGCGGGCCGAGCAACGGCTCGAGGAGACCAAGACCGACGACAAGATGTTCATCGCCAAGATCAAGATCCTGCGCCAGACTTTCGCGCAGCAGGTGATCCGCGCGATGCAGGAGGTCTCCGCGAAGTACAACAAGCAGAAGGCGAGCTGACGGGCGCGCCCGCCGCGATCGACCATGTTCCTGCTGATCGATAACTACGACAGCTTCGTCTACAACCTGCGCCACTATCTCGGCGAACTCGGCGCCGAGGTGAAAGTGGCGCGCAACGACGCGCTCACCGTGGCCGAGGCGCTGGCGTTGGCGCCCGACGCGATCGTGATGTCGCCCGGCCCCTGCGATCCCGACCGCGCCGGCATCTGCCTCGACCTGATCCGCCAGGCGGCGGGCCGCGTGCCGATCCTCGGCGTGTGCCTGGGCCACCAGGCGATCGGCCAGGCGTTCGGCGGCAAGGTGGTGCGCGCGCCCATCCCCGTGCACGGCAAGACCAGCGCGATCCATCATGGCGGCAACGGCATCTTCGCCGGGCTGCCCTCGCCGTTCCGCGCCACCCGCTACCATTCGCTCGTGGTCGAGCGCGATTCGCTGCCGGCCACGCTCGAGGTCACCGCCGAGACCGAGGATGGGCTGATCATGGGGCTCGCGCATCGCGAGCTGACCCTGCTCGGGGTGCAGTACCATCCCGAGAGCATCGCCTCGGAACACGGGCACCGCATGCTCGGCAACTTCATCCAGCTCGCGAGCCGCCGCGCCGGCCACGCCGCCTGATGGCCGGCGACGGAATGAAGGGCGTGCTGGCGCGCGTCGCCGCCGGCGCCACCCTCGACGAGGCCGAGGCATCCGCCGCCTTCGAGATCATCATGTCGGGCGATGCCACGCCGGCGCAGATCGGCGGCTTCCTGCTCGGCTTGCGCGTGCGCGGCGAGACGGTGGCCGAGATCGCCGGGGCCGCGCGGGTGATGCGCGCCAAGGCCGCCTCGATCGAGGCGCCGCCCGGCGCGATCGACACCTGCGGCACCGGCGGCGACGCCAAGGGAACCTACAATGTCTCGACCGCGGCCGCCCTGGTGGTCGCGGCCTGCGGGGTGCCGGTGGCCAAGCACGGCAACCGCGCGCTGTCGTCGCAATCCGGCTCGGCCGACGTGCTCGCCGCGCTCGGCGTGAAGACCGACGCCGACTTCGCCCTGGTCGGGCGCGCGCTTCAGGATTGCGGCTTCGGCTTCCTGCTCGCTCCCCGCCACCACGCGGCGATGCGCCATGTCGCCGGCGCGCGGGTCGAGCTGGGCACGCGAACGATCTTCAACCTGCTCGGCCCGCTGTCCAACCCGGCCGGGACCAAGCGGCAGCTGGTCGGCGTATTCGCCGCGCAATGGCTCAAGCCACTGGCCGAAGTGCTGGGCCGGCTCGGCGCCGAACGGGCCTGGGTGGTGCACGGCTCCGACGGACTCGACGAGCTGACCACCACCGGGCCGAGCCAGGTTTGCGATTGGCGCGCGGGCGCGGTCCACGCATTCGAGGTGACACCCGAACAAGCGGGGTTGCGCCGCTCCCGGCTTGCCGATCTGAAGGGCGGCGATGCCGCGTACAATGCCGGCGCGCTGATGCGTCTGCTCGAAGGCGAGGCCGGCGCCTATCGCGACATCGTGCTGCTGAACGCCGCCGCCGCGCTGGTGGTGGCCGGAGCGGTCGCGGATCTGGCCCAAGGCGCGCAGCGCGCGGCCAGGGCCACCGACGAAGGTGCGGCGCGGGCCACCCTGGCCCGCCTGGTCGCCATCACCAACGAGGGGACGGCGGGTGGCTGAGCGGGTCGGCGGCGTGCTGGGACGCATCCTCGCGGAAAAGCGCGCCGAGGTCGCCGCCGGCAAACGCCGAAGGAAGCTGGCCGAGCTCGAACGCGATGCGCGCGAACGGCCGCCGCCGCGCGGTTTCGCCCGCGCCTTGGACGCGAAGGTAGCCGCCGGCGGCTATGGGCTGATCGCCGAGATCAAGAAGGCCTCGCCCTCGGCCGGGCTGATCCGCCCGGACTTCGATCCGGCGGCGCTGGCGCGGGCGTACCATCTGGGCGGCGCGTCCTGCCTCTCGGTTCTCACCGACGGACCCAATTTCCAAGGCAGCCCGGCCAGCCTGCAAGCCGCGCGCGCCGCGGTCCCCCTGCCCGTCCTGCGCAAGGATTTCCTGCTCGATCCGTGGCAGGTCGCCGAGTCGCGCGCGATGGAGGCCGACTGCGTGCTGTTGATCCTGGCCGCGCTCGACGATGGACAGGCGCGCGA
>JASHSH010000414.1 GCA_030040955.1 Rhodospirillales bacterium | reverse complement strand
CCTATGCCAGCCAGTCGCTGCGCAGCCTGTCCGAGAAGCTCGAGCGCAATCCCAACGCCCTGCTGATGGGGAACAAATGAACCCGCGCGATCTCCTCCGTCCGCGCCGCCGTGCACGCCTGCTCGCCCCGCTCGCGCTCCTGCTCGCCGCGGCCTGTTCGAGCGTGCCGGCGCCGCGCCTTTGGGTGCTCACGCCGGCGCAGCCGCCCGCCGCCGGCGACCGGCCGGTGGGGGCGCATCTGCCGAGCGTCATCGTCGAGCAGGCGCGGCTGCCCGAATATCTCGACCGGCCGCAGATGGTGACGCGCACCGCCGCCAACCAGCTGAAATCGGTCGAGACCGACCAGTGGGCCGAGCGGCTGTCGACCAACATCGCCCGCACGCTGGCGCGCGATCTCGCCGCCATGGTGCCGGCGGATGCCGGCATGGAGGATTCGGCGCGCGCCGGTCTCGCGGTCGACTACCGCGTGATCCTCGCGCTCGACGCGTTCGAGTTGGACGCCTCCGGCGCGGCGCTGCTTTCGGGGCGCTGGAGCATCGAGACCGGCGACGGATCGAAGGAGCTGGCGGCGGCCAATCTCGCGCTGCGCGAGACGCCCACTGGGCCCGGCATGGGCGCGGTGGCCGATGCCCTCAGCCGCGACCTCGCCAGCGCCTCGCGCGACATCGCCCAGGCCCTGCGCCGGCTGCGCGCGTCGCATTCGTGATCGCCCGAAACCGCGCGATATCAGCCGCTTGCGGAAAGGGTTGGGGCGAAAGGGCCGATCGGATATCCTCTCGCCCGCTCATGATGCCAGGAACCGACGCATGACCGTGGTTGCCCAAGCCGGCGCGTCCGCGCGCGCGATCCAGGCGAGCTTTCTCGCCTCCCTCGACGCGAGCGAGCGCAAGACCAGCCCCTACCGCCACTGGCTGCTGGAAAACGTGCTGCCCGCCGAGACCGCCGAGACGCTGTTCGATCTGCCGATCGCGCTCCCCGACGGACTCGTGTTCCACGGCCGCCGCGAGGACAACAATCCGACGCGCGTCTATTTCAATCCCGAGGCGCGCGCGAAATATCCCATCGCCCGCGCGCTGGCCGAGGCGTTCCAGTCGCCATCCATCGTCGCCGCGATCGAGCGCGAATGCGCGACCGACCTCAAAGGCGCCAATCTGCGCATGGAATATTGCCAGGACACCGCCGGCTTCTGGCTCGAGCCGCACACCGATATCGGCGTGAAGCGGTTCACCATGTCGATCTTCCTGTGCCGCGGCGCGGGCGCCGCGGGCCTCGGCACCGACATCTTCGACCAGAAGAAGAACTGGGTCGGCAGCGCGCCGTCCGACTTCAACCGGGCGATGCTGTTCATCCCCGGCTCCGACACCTACCACGGGTTCCGCGCGCGCCAGTTCCCCGGCGTGCGCAAGTCGATCATCATCAATTACGTCGCCCCCGAATGGCGCAGCCGCGAGGAACTCGCCTATCCCGAAACGCCGGTGAAGCCGGCGGGGTAGGGGCGGTCCGCCTCACCCTTCGACAAGCTCAGGGTGAGGATTTCCGGATAGCCTCATGGTGAGGTGTGCTCGACACCCTCATGGTGAGGAGGACCGCGTAGCGGTCCGTCTCGAACCATGAGGGGGACTGGCCCGCGCTACCCAGGCTCTGCACACTATTCGTCATGGCCGGGCTTGACCCGGCCATCCATGCAGACGCTTCCGCAACTGAATTGCGTGCCCGGCCCGCGCATGACGCGAATGGCGCGAACTGGTTCTGTCTCTTCGTCATGGCCGGGCTCGACCCGGCCATCCACGGAGATGCCGCTACACGCACGTGGATGCCCGGGTCACGGGCTTCGCCCGGCCCGGGCATGACGAGAAAATGTGTAAGGGTGCCGGGCCAAGCCCAGCCACGACACAACCGGCGAACTAGCCCCCCTAATGCGCGGCGCCGCCGCCGCGGCCGGCCATCGTGCCGCCCCGCATCATGTACACGATCGGGATCAGCAGCAGCACGGCCACGCCCAGGATGCGGAAATCGTCGATGAACGACTGCATCATCACCTGCTGCTGGACGATGCCGTAGATCTGCCCGTTGGCCTTCAACTGCGCCACCTGGGCCGGGTCGCCGTGGCGCAGGAAGATGTTCGACATCGCCGCCACCTTGTCGCGATAGGCCTGCGACAGGCTGGAGGCGTGCGCGACAAGATCGTTCTGATGCGCCTGGCTGCGCCGCGAAAGCTCGGTGGTGACCAGCGAGATGCCCAGGCTGCCGCCGATGTTGCGCGAGACGTTGATGATCGCCGACGCCGCGCTGCTCTTCTCCATCGGCACGGTGAGATAGGCCGCCGTGTTGATCGGAATGAACAGGAAGGCCAGCCCCAGCCCCTGATAGATGCGCGCGACCATGATCGTGTTGTAGTCGGTGAGCTGGTCGAGCCGGCCGATATTGACCAGCGCGAAGGCGCTGACCACGAAGCCGAACGCGATCAGGTGGCGCGCGTCCACCGTGCCCGAAAGCCTTCCGATCAGCGGCATCAGCGCCATGATGGCGAAGCCGCCGGGGGTCAGCACCTCGCCGGCCTTCATCGCGGTGTAGCCGAGCAGGAGCTGCGCCATCTCGGGCAGCAGCACCGTGCTGCCGAGCAGCATGATGCCGAGCACGAACATCAGCACGTTCGAAATGGCGAAATTGCGCTGGCCGAGCAGGCGCAGATCGACGATCGGATCGTCCTGGCCCAGCTCCCAGATCACGAAGGCGATCAGCGACAGCGCGGAGACCGCCGACATCCACAGGATCATCGGCGAGGCCCACCAATCCTCCTCCTGGCCCTTGTCGAGCACCACCTGGAGGAAGCCGAAGCCGAGCGCGATCAGCCCGAAGCCCAGATAGTCGATGCGCAGCCCCTTGGCGAGGCGGGCGAGGCGCTGCTGCACCAGATAGGGCGGGTCGGTCACCATCGCGGTGACCAGGACGGTGAGCACCACGCCGATCGGCACGTTGATCAGGAACACCCAGCGCCAGCTCGCGGTGTCGGTGATATAGCCGCCCAGCGTCGGTCCGATCGCGGGGGCGAACACCACCGAGATGCCGAACAGCGCGAAGGCCATGCCGCGCTGCCGCGGCGGGAAGCTGTCGGCCAGGATCGACTGCGACATCGGCTGCAACCCGCCCCCGGTCAGCCCCTGGATGCCGCGGAACAGGATCAGCACGCCCAGGTTCGGCGCCAGCCCGCACAGCAGCGAGGCGATCGAGAAGCCGATGATGCAGAAGATGAAGAAGCGCTTGCGCCCCAGTGCCGAGGCCAGCCAGCCCGACAGCGGCAGCACGATCGCGTTGGTCACCAGATACGAGGTCAGCACCCAGGTCGATTCGTCCTGGCTGGCGCCGAGATCGCCGGCGATGTGCTGGAGCGAGACATTGGCGATGGAGATGTCGAGCACCTCCATGAAGGCGGCCAGCGCCACCACCGGCGCGACCAGCCAGGGCGAGGTGTCGGGCGCGGCCGGCGCCGCCGGCGCGGGAATCGCGGCGGGCAGGGCGGCGGCGGGCGCCTCGCTCACTGGCTGCTGCCCACCTGGACCGGAGCCGGGGTGGCGCCGACATCGACGTCGGGGTCGGCCGACATGCCGGGCGCGAGCAGACGCATGGTCGCCGCGTCGAGCTGGTCGAACACGATCTTCACCGGCACGCGCTGCACCACCTTGACGAAATTGCCGGTCGCGTTCTCGGGCGGCAGCAGGGTGAAGCGCGAGCCGCTGCCCGGCTGGATGCTCTCGACATGGCCCTTGAGCGAGAGCGAGGGATAGGCGTCGATGCCGATGCGCACCGGCGCGCCCGGGCGCATGCGCCCCAGCTGGGTCTCCTTGAAGTTGGCCACCACCCAGGGCGGATCGACCACCAGGTTGGTCAGCGCCTGGCCGCGCTGGATGACGTCGCCGGGCTCGACCGAGCGCTTGGTCACGCGTCCGGACATCGGCGCCAGGATCTTGGTGTAGGACAGATTCAGCCCGGCCTGCTTCACCGCGGCCTGCGCGATCTGCACCTGCGCGTCCGCCGTGGCCAGCGCCGCCTCCTTCATGGCGATGCGCTGCGGCACCGCGGTCGCGTCCTGAAGCCGCGCCTGCGCCTGCGCCGCCTGCGCCTCGGAGGCGGTGACCGATTGCCGCGCGGCGCGGGCGCGCGCCTCGCTGCCGCGCGCATCCGCCTCGGCCTGCTCGAAGCGCTGGCGCGAGGCGTCGTCGGTCTTGACCAGGTCGGAGTAGCGCTTGACGTCGGAGCCGTAGCGCGCCGAGTCGGCCTCTTGCGCGTCGGCCTGCTGGCGCGCCACCCCCACCTGGTGCTGCGCCTCGTCGAGCGCGTGCCGCGCCTGCTCCAGATTGGCGGCGGCGGTGATGCGAGTGAGGTCGAGATCGTTCTGCGCGGCGCGCTGCTGCGCGAGCGCGTTGGCGAGCTGCGCGTTGGCCGAATCGAGCGCCACCTGGTAGTCGGTCGGGTCGATCTCGACCAGCACCGTGTCCTTGTCGACGTGCTGGTTATCGACGAAATGCACCGCGACCACCGGACCGTCGAGCCGCGCGGCCACCGAGACCACATCGGCCTCGATGAAGGCGTCGTCGGTGGTCTCGCTGTTGCGGTTGAGGAACCAGTAGCCCCCGCCCAGCACCGCCGCCGCGAGGATCAGCCCGCCGAACAGCAGGAAGCGTTGCCGCCGCCTGGACTTGGCCTGGCCCGTGTCCGGTCCCCGGGAGGGCGCCGCGCCCGAAGGCGGCCCCGCCGGCGTCGCATTGTCTGCCATCGCATCCCCGTCCCTGGCTGCCCCGCTTCCCGCACGCTAGCAATAGGCGAGCGCGCGGTACATACCCCCGAGGCGCGCGCGGGCGCCCCCGGCCGGCGACGACAATATATGGGATGGAAAAGCGCGCAACGCCACCGGCCGGGACCCATGCCCGGCCGAAAAAACGCCCCGCCCCGCGCGCGGAGCCTCTAGGCGCTGATGTCGACCGTCGCGGTCGAGCCGGCCGAAGCGCTGCCGCTGGTGCCCAACAGCCGCGCGGCGATCGCCTCCACGCCGGCCATCGCTTGCAGCACGGTCTGCTTGTAGCCGCTGATCGACTGGCGGTCGGCGACCTGATGGGTCGGCACGCTGGCGGCGGTATCCACCACGTCGTTGGCGGTGCCCAGCCCGGCGCGGGCCAGGTCGATCACCGTGGGCTGCTCGCCGACGGCGGCGAGCTGCGACGGCGTCGAGCTCTGCGACGACGTCGAGTTCTGCGCGCTGATCTGCTGGACCTCGATCTCGATCGCGGCCAGCCCGACATCGGGCGCGGCGCCGGTGATGTTCTCGATCGACACGGCGACTTGCGCGGCCTCCTGGGCGGCCTGGGTCGCCGCCTTGGAATCGCCGGCCGCCAGCGCCTGCGAGGCCTGTTGCTTCAGCTGCTGGAGCTGCTGATAGGCCGCTTGCAGCTGCTGCGTGACGGCCTGCTGCTGCTGGTCGGTCGCCGCCGAACCCGACTGGCCGCCGGAGCCCCCGCCGCCGCCCTGCTGGAATTTGTCCTGGGGCGTGGCGCTCTGGGTCACCGCCGGGGTGGCCGGCTGCGGCGCGGGGGTGGGATTCACCGGAGGCGGCGGCGTCAACTGCTGACGCGCCGGCTCGAACGGAAGCGGAGTCTGTTGTACGGGCGTGATCTGCATCGATGCCACTCCATTCTCGAGGGCGAAGACATGCGTCTCGGGGCGGATTTCTACCGCGGCGCTAATTATATCAAATAGTTACCGTGAATGCGAGTCCAAATCTCAGGCCAGCGCCTCGAACGCCTGCGCGGCCTTGGTCCAGGTCCACGAACGCTGCAACGCCAAGGACTTGCGGTGCATTTCGAGCCACAGCGCGTCGTCGGCGAGGAGGCGCCGCGCGGCGCGGGCGAACGAATCGCGACCTTGGACCACGAAGCCGGTCTCGCCGTCGCGCACCCGCTCGCGCATGCAGGCGATGTCCTCGACAGCGGCCGGAACGCCCATCGCCTGGGCCTCGGCGGCGGAGTTGCAGAAGGTCTCGCCGATATCGCCGCGATAGAGGAAGGCGCGCGCGCCGAGCAGTTCGCGGGCCAGCGCGGCCTTGCCCAGCGGCTGGCGCAGGACCACGCCGCTCGGCCCCAGCGACCGCGCCCGCTCCAGCACCGGCTCGATCTCGATCGACTTGCGCGCGCCCGCCTCGCCATAGACCTGGGCGCCGGCGAAGATGTGCAGCTCGGCGCCCGCGACGCGCGGAAAGATGTCGCCGGCCCAGATGTCGAGCAGCCAGTCGAGCGAGCGCAGCGGATTCGAGGTGAACACCGCGCGCGGGGCGGGCGGACGTGATCGCTCGGGCGCGTCGAGGAAGGCCGAGGTGACGCCGTAGGGGATCACCGCGCGCGCGCCGCCCATCCCCCAGCGCGGATAGGTGGCAAGATGGCTCGCGCCGGAGAACACGATCGCCGGCCGCCGCTTGAGCAGCCGCCACTGGTAGCGGAGCTTGCGCAGGTAGCGCGCCGGATTGTGGATCCAGAACAGCGCGCGGCGCGCGCCCGCGCAGGCCTCGATCAGCCGCCAGGAGCGGTTGGCGATATAAAGATCGGCGGCGCGCGGCAGGCCGAACTCGAGCGGCGTCCAGCGCACGCCCTTCCATTCCAGCGGCTCGCGGCAGCGGCTGTAGGCGGCGACCCGGTGGCCGCGCCCGGCGAGGGCCTCGGCCAGCTCGGCGAAGGCGGTCTCGGCGCCGCCCAACGCAAGTTCGTCCTTCGCCTTGCCGTCGAAGGCGATGCCGTCGTCGGCCATGACGATCGCGAGGCTCACTTCTCGTCGTACTTCGCCTTGAGATACGAGACCAGCGGATAGAGTCCCGCCAGCAGCGCGATCAGGAACCCGTGCCCGCCCTCGCGCCAGCCCGACCGCCCGACATAACATTTGAGGAACCGGCTGAACACGCGCCGCGCATTCGCCGGCCCCGAGCCGATATCGCCCGATTCGCGCAAATCCTTCGCGCGCGCGGTCGTGTAGTTGTCGAAGCGGCGGATCATGTCCGAGATGGAGCGGTCGACATAGTGCTGGAGCCGGGCCTCGAGCGGCGGGCCTTCCTCGCCGTGCAACGCCAGGCGCGGATGGACGCGCTGGTCGCCCCATTCCTTGGCGCCCTTGCGGAACAGCCCCTGATACGAGGTGCGCCCGAACGAGGCGCCCCAACCGTGGCGCACCAGCCGCGTCCCCACCCAATTGTCGATCGGGATGCGGTGGCGCGCGAACCGCGATGTTTCCACCGTGCGGCGGATCTCGGCGGCGAGCTCGGGCGTCACATGCTCGTCGGCATCGACTTCGAGCACCCAGTCGCCCGCGCAGGCGTGGATGCCCGCGTTGCGCCGGCCGCCCTCGCGCTCCCATTCGCCTTCGATGATCCGCGCGCCGTGCGCGAGCGCGATATCGCGGCTCTTGTCCGTGCAGCGGTCGAGCACCACCAGGATCTCGTCGGCGAAGCCGAGCCTGTCGAGGCAGGCGCCCAGCCGCGCCTCCTCGTTGCGCGCCACCACCAGCGCGGACAGCTTCACGGATGCAGGGCCCGCTCGGCGATCCAGGCCGCGGCCCCGGCCAGATCGTCGGCGACATGGTCGGGGCTGGCGAGCTTCTTCGCCTCGGTCTCGCGCCCGTAGCCGCTGCGCACCAGCACGGTCGCCGCGCCCACGCCGCGCCCGAGATCGATGTCGATGCCCTTGTCGCCGATCACGAACGAATCCGCCGGCGCGAAGCCGAAATCGCGCACCGCTTGCGCGACCAGGCCCGGCCGGGGCTTGCGGCAGTCGCAGTCGCTGTCCGGCCCGTGCGGGCAGACATAGATGCCGTCGAGCGTCACGCCTTCCGCTTCGAGCAGTTCCGCGAGCCTCGCATGCACGCGCTCGAGCTGGTCGGGCCGGATCAGCCCGCGCGCGATGCCCGACTGGTTGGTCACCACGGCGAGGCCGAAGCCCTTCGCGCGCAACTCCCGCAACGCCGCGCCCGCGCCGGGATAGAGTTCGACCAGGTCGGGATCGGAGATGTAGTGGCGCTCGATGTTGAGCGTCCCGTCGCGGTCGAGCAGGACGAAGCGGCGGGCGGTCATCGCGGGCTTGTCATCCTTTCCAGGCGCGCGGCGAAGAATGCGTCCATACCGCCCCGCTCGGCAAGGTGGAAGGGCATGGTGCGCAAATCGCCCGCCGGCGTCACCAGTTCGGCCAGCCCGCCGACCTCCTCGGCGCGGACGGGGAGGCGGCGCAGCGGCGCGCCCGACTCCAGCAGCGCCCGGATGCGTTCCTCGCCCTCCTCGGGCTGGAGCGAGCAGACGGCGTAGACCAGCTTCCCGCCGGGCGGCAGC
>JASHSH010000045.1 GCA_030040955.1 Rhodospirillales bacterium | reverse complement strand
TGCCGGACAGGATTTTCATGGGCCGTTCTCGCGGGCGGCGGGACGCGGCGGACTGTAACAGTCGCGCCATGCAGTGTAAATCGCGCAAGGCGGACTTTCGGCGGCGGCCGCGCGAAGAGGAGACGCGCGTCACTCATCCTCACCCGTCATGCCCGGGCCGGGCGAAGCCCGCGACCCGGGCATCCATTTCTCCGGGGCAAAAAAGGCGTGGATGGCCGGGTCAAGCCCGGCCATGACGCTCGGGAGAGGGCCGCGATATTCCGCGCCGGGCGCCCCTTCGCCCTTCGGCCGGCTCCACGCTGAGGCACCCCATCCCGATGCGCTAAGATCGCCGCCCACCGATCCCGGGGAGGCACGCCATGATCATGGACTGGAACGCCTATCGCGACGCGCTGATCGCCGCCACCAAGCGCCTTGGCGAGATGAATCCCGACCTGATGGCCGGATATCGCGGCATGGGCGCGCTGGCCATCAAGCCGGGCAAGCTCGACCACAAGACGCATGAGCTGATCGCGCTCGCGGTGGCCATCACGCTGCGCTGCGACGGCTGCATCGCGGCCCATGTGCATGGGGCTAAGCGCGCGGGCGCGTCGGAGGAGGAAGTGGCCGAGGCGCTCGGCGTCGCCGCGATGGTCAATACCGGCGCGGCCATGGTCTACGGCGCGCGCACCATCGACGCCTTCGCCGCCATCTCCTGACGGGAGCGGCGGGCGCGGGCTACTCGCCCATGCCGAGGAACAGGCCGCGCACGCGGGCGACGTAATTGACGTAGAGGAACAGGCCGCAGCCGGCCGCGAGATAGATCAGGTTCAGCCCGGCGGCGTAGCCCAGCTCGTCGAGCGGCAGACGGTGCTCGAACATCACCGCGCGCATGCCTTCGAACACATGGCTCGGCGGCAGCGCCCAGGCGACCGGGCGCAGCCAGTCGGGCAGCGTGGACACCGGGTAGTAGATGCCCGAGAAGGGCGCGATCGCCACGATCACCACCCAGGCCAGGCTTTCCGCCCCCTGCCCGTAGCGCAGAACCAGCGCCGAGACGCCGAGCCCGAAGGCCCAGCCGGTGATCATCAGATTGGCGAAGAACAGCAGCAGCGGCGGTCCCATCGCGAAGATCGAGTAGTGATAGAGCGGGATCGCCGCCAGCGCCGAGGGCACCATGCCGAGCAGGGTGCGAATCAGGCTCATGGTCAGCATCGCCACCACCCATTCGATCGAGGTCAGCGGGCTGACCGCGAGATGGCCGAGATTGCGCGACCACATCTCCTCGAGGAAGGAGAGCGAGGTGCCGAGATTGCTGCGGAACAGCACGTCCCACAGCAGCACCGCGCCGAGCAGGACGCCCGCCGCCTTCGATACCCAGTCGGAATGGTCGTAGAAGAAGCGGGAGATGAATCCCCAGATCAGCACATTGACCATCGGCCAATAGGCCAGCTCGGCCAGCCGCGTCCACGAGCCGCGCAGCAGATAGATATGCCGCTGCACGATCGCGCCGACGCGGCGGAACGAGAAGCGGGGCGAGGGAGGCGGCGGCAGCGCCTCCGCTTGGGCCGCGAGCACGGGATGGGTCACGGGAGAAATTCCCCGGCGGGTATCGACGTCCGGACGGGCGCCGGTCGCAAAGATGGGCATCGACGGGCCCGAGTCAAGGGCGGGCGCGCGGTCGCCCAGGCGTCATGCCCGGCGGCGGCGGGTTCGTGATATCGTGAAGCCTGCGCGCGATGGGGTCGCGCGCCCGGCGGGGAGCATGGCCATGCGCAAGACGGCAGCGGCGGCGATTTTCGCGCTGGCCGCGTTCGGCGCCTTGGACCTGAGCGGCGCGCGGGCCGACACGGCAGCCTATCCGATGGATTTCCAGACCTGCCTGGGCATGCTCGCCAAGGCGGCGGTGCAGATCAACGTCCCCCTGACCTTCAGCGTGAACACGCCGCAACGCAAGGATTTCGTCATCGCCACCACGGGCGGCACGATCACGCTGAGCTGCGACGCGACACGGCAAGTGCTCAGCGTGTTCACGCCACCGGGCGTGGACTTCACGCCCTACGTCTCGACCCAGTGATCAGCCGAAGGTGAAGGAGTAGGCGCGCACGCCGGGGTCGAGGAACTGGATGGCGAAGTCGCGATCCGCGACCGGCCCCTTCTGGCGCACCAGCTGATAGAGACGCTCGCCGGTCACCGTGCCGGCTCCGTCCGCGTCGGTGTCGGCGCCGTGGCTGTCGCCCGGCGCGGCACCATCGATGGTCACCCGGAAACGCACCGGCTTGCCGTCGGCGCCCGGACCCAGCACGAGATGCAGATCCCGTGCGTGGAAGCGGTAGGCGATGCCGCCATCCTTGGCATCCAGGGCGGCGCTCTCGCCGCTCACCGTCCAGTCCCCGGTCAGCGACCATTCGTTCAGCCGGGCCCCGCCGGCGGCGGCATAGATATGCGCGGCGTCATGCACCTCGCCGCCGGGCGAGGCGAAATGCTCCGCCCGCTCGTAGCCGAGATAGGTCTCGGGCGAGCGCACGTCGTTCATGTCGGCCGCGGCCTCGGCCCCGGACGCCTTGACCTCGACGAAACCGCCCGCGACGCCTCCGTGCCCGGCCTCGGCGAGCAGGCGCTGGATCGTGTGCTCGGACCCCGTATAGTCGCCCTCGCCGAACTGGTGGTCGCGGATGCGGCCCTCGGCATCGATGAAATAGTCGGCCGGCCAGTATTCGTTCTTGAACGCGCGCCAGATCGCATAGTCGTTGTCGATGGCGACCGGGTAGTCGATCTTGAGATCGGCGACCGCCTTCTTCACGTTGGCGATGTTCTTCTCGAAGGCGAATTCGGGCGCGTGCACGCCGATCACCACAAGGCCCTGGTCGCGGTACTTGTCGGCCCAGGCGCGCACATAGGGCAGCGTGCGCAGGCAGTTGATGCAGGAATAGGTCCAGAAATCGACCAGCACCACCTTGCCCTTGAGCTGCGCGAGGGTGAGCGGCGGCGAGTTCAGCCATTCGGTGGCTCCCGCGAGCGGCGGCGCTACGCCCTCGACGGGCAGCGGCGGCTCGGCCACCGACGCCGCGTTCGATTTCATCATCATCGCCGGATTGCCGGTCATCGCGACATTCGCGCCCGCCATCGCGTTGTTCGCGCCCATCATGGCCGGGTTGGCGCTCATCATCATCGCGCCCTCGCCGCCCGACATGACTACCGAGGATTTGGGCGCGGCGTTGCCGCCCGTTCCGGGTCGCAGCTTGTCGACCAGTCCCTGTTCGAGCGAGGCGGTGCTGGCGAGGGAGACGCTGGTCAGAAATCCGGTATCGACACCCAGGGCGATCGCCGCGACGGCGACGAGTACCAGCGCGCCCAGCCCGCGCCGGATCCATTCGCCGGCGTGCAGCGAGCGCTTCATCGCAGCGAACACGCGCCCGCCGACGAGGAGGGCGAGCGCGAGCGAGGTCGCCGCGCCGGCGGCGTAGGCGAGCAGCAGCAGCGTGGTCTGGACGCTCGCGCCTTGCAGCGCGGCGCCGGTCAGGATCAGGCCGAGCACCGGACCGGCGCAGGGCGCCCACAGCAATCCCGTCGCCACGCCGAGCAGGAGCGAGGAGCCGACGCCGCCGCCCTCGCCGGCGCGATCGGCCGATTCCGAAAGTCGGGAACCGAGCGCGACCAGCGGCCGGGTCAGCCGGTCGGAAGCGGCGGGGAACAGCAGCGTGATCCCGAACAGGCCGAGCAGCACGATCGCCGCCCAGCGCCCCCACTCGTTGGCCTGCACAGCCCAGCCGCCGCCGACCGCCGCGAGCGTGGCGATCAGCGCGAAGGTGGCCGCCATGCCGGCCAGCAGCGGTAGGCCGCGGCGCAGGAAGGGCTGGTCGGCGCGCGCGAACACGAAGGGCAGCACCGGCAGGATGCAGGGGCTGACGATGGTCAGCACGCCCCCGAGATAGGCGAGCAGGAACAGGACCATGGCCGTTTGCCCCGGTTCAGGCGGTGGCCGGCTTGAAGGTCAGCGCGACGCCGTTCATGCAATAGCGTAAACCGGTCGGCGCCGGTCCGTCGTCGAACACATGGCCGAGATGGCCCTCGCAGCGCCGGCACATCACCGCGGTGCGGACCATCAGGAAGGAATGGTCTTCCTTGGTGATGACGGCGTTGTCGAGCGGCGCCCAGAAGCTGGGCCAGCCGGTGCCGCTGTCGAACTTGGTCTTCGACGAGAACAGATCGAGATTGCAGCCGGCGCAGGCGAAGATGCCTTCCCGGTGCTCTTCGAGCAGCGGGCTGGTGAACGGCCGCTCGGTGCCCTCCTGGCGCAGCACGGCGTACTGGTCGGCGGTGAGCAGCTTCCGCCATTCGGCGTCGGTGTGCATGATGTGGTCGGCATCCTCCGCCGACCAGGCGGGAAGCGCGGGCAGGAGCCCGGCGGCGAGCGCGGCCGCGCCGCACATGCCGCCATTCAGAACCGCTCGACGTGAGACCATGGCTCGCTCTCCGTGGGTTGGGCCGGGACGGAAACCGTCCTTGGCTCCATATACGCATGCCCGCCCCGTTTGGTTACCGGGGATGAAGGAATTTTAATCCCGCGCGGCGAACGGGCTCCGGGCCTCCTCGGGGATCGGCTCGCTGTTTTCTTCTCGGTCGGCGATCACGTGCAGCGCCAGCACCACAGCGTGGGCCCGCGCCTCCGCCTCGGTACGCCCGTATGCGAGTACGCCGGGCAGCGCCGGCACTTCGCCGATCCAGCGCCCGTCCTCCTCGCGTTCGATCTCGACCTTGCGCATCGCTGCCCGCTCTCACACCCGAGTCGAGTGGCGAACGCGGCGCGTTCCGCCAGTTGCGCAACCAACCGGCGGCCATATTGCTTAGCCGCCGGCTCCGGATCGGGCTCGCGCCCCTAGCCCAGATTGATCGCCACCGATTTGGTCTCGGTGTAGTTCTCCATCACTTCCTTGCCCATCTCGCGGCCCCAGCCCGACTGCTTGTAGCCGCCGAACGGCCAAGCGGCGTCGCCGTAATTGTGGTTGTTGACGCAGATGGTGCCGGCCTTGATCTTGCGCGCGAGCGTGTGCGCGGTCTTCAGGTTGCGGGTCCAGATGCTGGCCTGGAGTCCGTATTCGGTGTCGTTGGCGAACTTCGCCACCGCCTCGAGATCGTCGTCGTCGAACGACTGGACGCAGACCACGGGTCCGAATATCTCCTCGCGCACCACCTTCATGTCGCGGCTGGTCTTGGTCAGCACCGTGGGCTCGACGAAATAGCCCTGGTTGCCGATCACATGCCCGCCGGTGGCGATGGCGGCGCCGTCCTTGCGGCCCGATTCGATATAGCCGGCGACCTTGGTGTGCTGTTCCTTGGAGACCAGCGGCCCCAGCTCGACGGAAGGGTCGAGACCATGCCCGACCTTGATCTTGGTCGCGCGCTCGACCATGCCCTCCACCACCTTGTCGTAGATCGACCTGTGCGCGAACAGGCGCGAACCCGCCGTGCAGCATTGGCCCTGGTTGTAGAAGATCGCCGATGCCGTGCCGGTGATCGCCTTGTCGAGATCGGCGTCGGGGAACACGATCGCCGGCGATTTGCCGCCCAATTCGAGCGAGACGCGCTTGAGATTGCCGGCGGCGGCCTTGACGATCAGCTTGCCGACCTCGGTCGAGCCGGTGAAGGCGACCTTGTCGACGCCATCGTGATTGGCGAGCGCGGCCCCGGCGGTCTCGCCGAAGCCGGTGACGATGTTGACCACGCCATCGGGCAGGCCGGCCTCTTGCAGAAGCTCGCCGAAGCGCAGCGCGGTGAGCGGCGTCTGCTCGGCCGGCTTGAGGATGATCGCGCAGCCGGCCGCCAGCGCCGGCGCGAGCTTCCAGGCCGCCATCATAAGGGGGAAGTTCCACGGGATGATCTGCCCGACCACACCCACCGGCTCCCGCATGGTGTAGCAATGCCAGTTGCCCTTCGACGAGACCGGAATGGTCTCGCCGTTGAGCCGGGTCGCCCAGCCCGACATGTAGCGGAACATACCGATCGAGCCGTCGATATCGTCGCGCCGCGCATTCGTCACCGGCTTGCCGTTGTCGAGCGCCTCGAGCTCGGCGAACTCGTCGGCGTGCTTCTCGAGCAGATCGCCGATCCGCCACACCAGCTTGGCGCGGTCGGCGGGCAGCATGCGCGACCAGGCCTTGCCCTCGAAGGCGCGCCGCGCCGCCGCGACGGCGAGGTCGATATCCGCCTTGTCGCCGGCCGGCACCTGGCCGATGGTCTCCTGCGTCGCCGGGTCCTCGACCGGGAAGGTCTGGCCGCTCTTGGCCTCTACCCACTTTCCGTCGATGAACATGCGATGTTTCTTGGCCAGAAAGGCCTTCGAGTCTCTGCCGAGCTTGGGTTTGGCGATGGCGATGTTCATGGATGTCCTCCCGGATCGAGTTGGATCGCTATATCCGGAGAAATACACCGCTAGGCGACTTGCGTCCAGCGGCGCCTCATGGCTGCCGGAAATGCCTTTGGGTTAGGCGAGCGCCGCGAACGTTCGCTTCGCGAAAGGACGGCGGGCAGCGCTGACGACCCGTT
>JASHSH010000413.1 GCA_030040955.1 Rhodospirillales bacterium | reverse complement strand
AGCGGAAGCTGAGCATCGCGATGCTCATGGTCGCGGAAGGAGCACCGCCGACACCGCTGAACGCGGTCGCGTGCTCGTAGGAATAGGACGCGCCGACCATGAACACGCCCGCCTTGCCCTGATACATGCGGTACCAGAGGCCGGGCTGGATCTGCCATAGCGACTGCGGATCGGCGGTGCAAGTGGCCGCGGCCGAGCCGACCGTCTCGCAACCCGTGTTGATGTAGTTCGGGTTGCCGTAGCCGTAGAACTTGCCGGCGATGGTCTGCACGTCGGTCGCCTGCGCCTGTTCGAGACCGCCGTACAGATAGAGGTCGAGCGACTTGGTCGGTCGTGCGACGAGCGAGGCCAGGCCCTGCGCTTCCGGAATCGGGTCGGGCGCGCCGCTGATCGGATTGGCGATCGCGTCGATCATCTGGCCCGAGCCGTAGCGGCCGATGCCCTGGCCGACCAGGAAGGTCAGGCCGAGATCGAGCTTTTTGTCGGGCATCAGCGGGAGCAGCACGCCGCCGCCGATGCCGCCGCCGAAGCTGTCGTGGCCGAATACCGGCGTGCCGGCGCCTCCCGGCTCGGTGATGGTGTGGAACGCGCGGCCGAGGCCGTACAGCTCGTAGTGGCCCCAGCCCGGGTCCATCGAGATCTTCGCCACCACGTCGGGCAGCTCGTCGAGCGAGAAGGCGCCTCCGGAGGCGAGCAGGCCGTTGCCGGCCTCGGTCGAGGCGAAGCCGCCCGCGGTGGTCGAGTTCGCGTTGCCGGCGCTGTAGCCCGCGCCCGAGCCGGCCTGGATGTTGGCCTGCGGGCTTTCGAGCGAGATGCCGACATGGGCATCCTCGCCGATGTCCTTGACCACGCGCAGCTGCGGATTCCGGCTCCAGTTGAAGCCCACGTTATACTGCGCGTCGATCGTCAGCGGGACATTCTCGTTGCGCGGCGCCATGCCGTATTTTTCCTGGGTCACCAGGCTCCACGCCTGGCCGGCCAGGAAGTGCAGCCCGTCGCCATTGTCGTCGTAGGCCAGGTAGATCTGGCGGATGCGCGGCGTGTAGCTGTTGCTCTCCGTCGAGTTCGCGGTCGGCGCGGCGCCCAGGAAGTCGCCCTCGTAGTAGGCCGACAGGGTCCGGTAGTCGTCGTTGCCCTGGGCGAGCAGCGACAGGCGCGACTGGCGCGCGCTCTCGCGGAACTCGGGGGTGCCGTATTGCTCGGTGATCGGCAGCAGCACGCCGCTCGAGGTCAGATTGTATTTCGAGCCGATATCGTCTTCCTCGTTGTGATTGCGATACAGGCT
The DNA here is from genome assembly GCA_030040955.1 of Rhodospirillales bacterium. GTDB lineage: Bacteria > Pseudomonadota > Alphaproteobacteria > Rhodospirillales > Magnetospirillaceae > JASHSH01. Next base: position 1,332 of record JASHSH010000413.1, on the reverse strand, counting down.
CGCCGCTTCGATGAAGCCTCCCAGGGTGACGCTGACCGCCGCGCTGTTGTACAGCACGCCATGCGGCTGCGGGCCGGAGGCGCTGGTCGTCGCCGCCGGCGCCGCGCCGGCCTGCGCCGCGAGCTGATTCAGCTGCTGTTGCTGCTGCGCGATCTGCGCCTGCTGCTGGCTGATCTGCGCCTGCAAGGCCTTGATCTGGTCGTCGGTCGACTGGGCGAAGGCATGCGCGCCGGTCAGCACCGTCGCGGCGACGCCCAAAGTAATACGGAGGCAAATACTTGAAACGGAAAGGTAAAGCGAGCGCGGTTTCTCTGTCGCCACGACACACCCCCTGCAAGACCCGAGGAATTTACCGAGCCATATCAGGGGCTAAACCTGCATCACGCAATTAAATAGAAGTTGCGATACTTAAACGGAGTTTTATAATTCAAGTATTTCGAAATAATGATGGAAGTATTTCACTTCGATGGCATGTCACGAAATTGTCATGGCTTAAGCGTTTGTTCGGATTGGATTGACGATGCGCAAGCGCGTCCGGCCCTCATGCGGGCGGGACAGACCGAGGGAATCGGATCGTGGTTGGGGAGACGCTCAGGCGGCCGGCTCGGCGGGTCCGCAAGTCAGTTCGAAGACGGTCCCGGGATGGTCGCGGGAAATGGCGATATGGAAACGGTGCAAATCGACGATTGCCCGCACCAGGCTGAGGCCGAGTCCGCTTCCTTTCACGTGGCGGCTCTTGTCGGATCGGTAGAAGCGCTGGAACACCGCTTCGCGTTCGCTTTCGGGTATTCCCGGGCCAGTGTCGGCGACGCGGAGCACGGGCGCCCTGGGGCCGGGAGCCACCTCGACGCGCACATTGCCGCCGCGCGGGGTGAACTTGATCGCGTTGTCGACCAGGTTGGCGACGGCCTCGATCAGGAGATCGCGATCGCCGTGAACCGGGGGCACCGGCGCGATGGCGGCCTCGAAACGCAACTCATTCTCCTCGGCGGTGGGCTCGTAGAGGTCGACGACGACGCGCGCCACCTCGCCCAGGTCGACCTCGCCGAAGGCCGCGGCGCGGCGGCCGTCCTCGATCTCGCTGATGCGCAGCAGCGCGGTGATGATGCCGATGGTCAGGTTGAGATCGGCGAGCGCGTGCTCGATCACCTCCTCGCGGCCCTCCATTCCAGAGCCGGCCGCGCGCGCCCGGTCGAGCCGCGCATACATCCGGGCGAGCGGCGTGCGCAGGTCGTGCGCGATATTGTCGGTCACGCCCTTCAGCCGCTCGACCAGGCTCTCGACCTCGTCGAGCATCCGGTTGACGCTGGCGGCCAGGCGGTCGAACTGATC